>NZ_JBEYXP010000022.1:0-181285 GCF_040704615.1 Streptomyces sp. NPDC046862
AGACACCCCCACCCCGGGGGCCTGGGGGCGGAGCCCCCAGGGACAGGATGGGACGGGTAGGGGAGGCGGGGGCGAAAAAACGAAGAGGGCGCCGCGCCCACAGACGCCGCGCCCCCTCGAACATACCGTCGAGATCAGCTCTTCTTCGCCGAGCCGGCCTCGGCCTCGGGCTCCTTCTCGGGCTCGGCCTTGGCCTTGGTCGTCTCCTCAGCCTCGGCTTTCGCGGGCTCCTCGTCGGACGCGTCAGAAGACTTCGCCTCGTCCTCCGCGTCCGCCTTCTTCTCGTCCTCCACCGAGTCACCGGCACCGTCATCGCCAGAACCGTCGGAGACCCCCGGCTCCACGATCTCCTCCCGGCCCGGCCGCTTCCGCGCCGAGAGGACGATGTACAGCACCGCGAGCAGGAACACGAACATCGCGGTCCAGTTGTTGAGCCGCAGACCGAGGATGTGGTGGGCGTCGTCGACGCGCATGTACTCGATCCAGAAGCGGCCCACGCAGTACGCGGCGACGTACAGCGCGAACGCCCGCCCGTGCCCCAGCTTGAACCGCCGGTCGGCCCAGATGACCAGCAGCGCGACGCCGATGCACCACAGGGACTCGTAGAGGAAGGTCGGGTGGTACGTACCCGGGACCCGGCCGTCCGTCGAGGACGTGATCTTCAGGGCCCAGGGAAGGTCCGTGGGACGCCCGTACAGCTCCTGGTTGAACCAGTTGCCCCACCGCCCGATCGCCTGCGCGAACGCGATGCCTGGCGCGACGGCGTCGGCGTACGCGGGCAGCGGGATGCCGCGACGGCGACAGCCGATCCACGCGCCCACCGCTCCGAGCGCGATCGCGCCCCAGATACCGAGACCGCCCTCCCACACCTTGAAGGCGTCCACCCAGTCACGGCCCTCGCTGAAGTACAGCTCGTAGTCCGTGATCACGTGGTACAGCCGTCCGCCGACGAGGCCGAACGGCACGGCCCAGACCGCGATGTCGGCCACCGTACCGGCTCGCCCGCCACGGGCGATCCAGCGTTTGTTGCCGAGCCAGACGGCCACGAAGACGCCGATGATGATGCAGAACGCATAGCCGCGCAGCGGCACGGGGCCCAGGTACAGCACCCCACGCGACGGGCTCGGAATGAAGGCAAGCTCAACAAGGTCCATGGCAAGGTCGACGCTACCCTGCCGGACACGCACTGCGACAACCCACCCGGCTACGGCTCCATAACGCCACTGCCGTCACCCGGGGCGGACGGGCCTCAGCCGCCGCTCTTCGCCTCCACCATCTGCTTGAGCTTCGCCGGGGTCATCGACCGGTCCTGGTAGATGTTCCTGCCGTCGAGGAGCACGGTCGGGGTGCCTCCGAAGCGGCCCTTCTGGAAGGCCTCGTTCGACTTCACGACCCAGCCGTTGTGCGTGCCGTCCTGGACGCACCGGCGGAAGGCGGGCGTGTCCAGCCCGTCGACCTTCCGCGCCAGCTCGACCAGCTTGTCGTCCTTGGCGAAGGCGTCCTCGGTCTCGGGAGGCTGGTTCTGGTAGAGCACGTCGTGGTACTTGGGGAACCTGCCCGTGTCCTGCGCGCACGCGGCGGCGTTGGCGGCGTTCCTGGAGCCGCTGCCGCCCATGTTCCCGTCGATCAGCGTCGCCAGGCGGTACTCGACCTTGAGCTTTCCGGCGTCCGTGAGCTCGTGGATCGTGGAGCGGTAGGCGTCCTCGAAGGACTTGCACGCCGGGCAGCGGAAGTCCTCCCACACCGTGAGGGTCGACTTGGCGCCGTCCTTGCCGACGGGGATCACGAGGCCGTTCTTGCCCTGTGCTCCCGAGGGCCCCACGACCGGGCCCGAGGCGCCCTCCTTGTCCTTGCCTGCGTTCGCGGCGACGACGCCGATCGCCGCCGCCACGCCCAGGACGCCCACCACCGAGGCGCCCACGACCAGTGCGCGGCGGCGCTTGTCCGCGCTCTTCTGCTTCTGTCGCTCCGCCGCCAGCCTCTCCCGGGCGGTGCGCTTTCCCTCACGGTTCTTCTCGCTCACGTCCGGCAGAACGAACCGGGGAGGCGTCGAGCGCCTCCCCGGCCCCAGGTCCACTCGTTCGAGTGAGCGGATTGTCCGTTACTCGCCCACTCGCCTACGCGTCTACTCGCCGCGCACGCCGCGGGCGAGCTCAGCCGCCAGCGTCCGCACGGCCTCCAGGCCCGCCGCCTCGTCCGGCGCGTCCAGCATCCGCTTCACGAAGGCCGAGCCGACGATCACGCCGTCGGCGAAGCCGGCGACCTCGGCGGCCTGCGCCGCGTTGGAGACCCCGAGCCCGACGCAGACGGGCAGGTCGGTGCGGGTGGCCCGGGTGCGCTCCACCAGGTCCTGGGCCTGCGCGCCGACCGACTCGCGCGTCCCCGTGACGCCCATCAGCGAGGCCGCGTAGACGAAGCCGGAACCCACCGCGGTGATCTCGGCGAGCCGGGCGTCCTTGCTGCTGGGCGCGACCACGAAGACCGTGGCGAGCCCGTGTTTCTCGGCGTGCTCCCTCCACAGGGCCGACTCCTGTACGGGGAGGTCGGGCAGGATGCACCCGGCCCCTCCGGCCTCCGCGAGCTCAGCGGTGAAGCGCTCCACGCCGTACCGGTCGATGGGGTTCCAGTACGTCATCACCAGCACCGGCTTGCCGGTCGCCTCGTACGCCTCGCGCACCGTGCGCATGACGTCGGCGATCTTGACGCCACCGCGCAGGGCGATGTCGTCGGCGGTCTGGATGACGGGTCCGTCGAGGACCGGGTCGCTGTGCGGCAGCCCGACCTCCACCACGTCGGCGCCGCCGTCGAAGGCCGCCTTGATCGCGGCGATCCCCCCGTCGACGGTCGGGAACCCGGCCGGGAGGTAGGCGATGAGGGCGGACCGCCCCTCGGCCCTGGCGGCCGCCAGGGTGTCGCGCAACAGCTGGACGTTGCCGCTCACTTGGCGTCCCCCTCGATCTCGGCGACGTCGCCGTCGGCGTCCGCGGCCACGGTGGCGTCGGTGTCGTACAGCCCGAAGTACCGGGCGGCCGTGTCCATGTCCTTGTCGCCGCGGCCGGACAGGTTGACGACGATCAGCCCGTCCTTGCCCAGCTCCCTGCCGACCTCCAGGGCGCCGGCGAGCGCGTGGGCGCTCTCGATGGCCGGGATGATCCCCTCGGTGCGCGACAGCAGGCGCAACGCCTGCATCGCCGCGTCGTCGGTGACCGCGCGGTACTCGCCGCGGCCGCTGTCCTTGAGGTAGGAGTGCTCGGGCCCGATGCCGGGGTAGTCCAGACCGGCCGAGATCGAGTACGGCTCGGTGATCTGCCCCTCCTCGTCCTGCAGGACGTACGACCGCGACCCGTGCAGGATCCCGGGCTCACCCGCGGTCAGGGTCGCGGCGTGCTCCCCGCTCTCGACCCCGTGCCCGGCGGGCTCGCACCCGATGAGGCGTACGGAGGTGTCGGGGATGAAGGCGTGGAAGAGCCCGATGGCGTTGGAACCGCCTCCCACACAGGCGACGGCGGCGTCGGGGAGACGCCCGGCGCGCTCCAGCAGCTGACGCCGCGCCTCGACGCCGATGACGCGGTGGAAGTCGCGCACCATGGCGGGGAACGGGTGGGGGCCCGCGACGGTCCCGAACAGGTAGTGGGTGTGGTCGACGTTGGCGACCCAGTCCCGGAAGGCCTCGTTGATGGCGTCCTTGAGCGTCCTGCTCCCGGACTTCACGGCGATGACCTCGGCGCCGAGCATGCGCATGCGCGCGACGTTGAGGGCCTGGCGCTGGGTGTCGATCTCACCCATGTAGATGGTGCACTCCAGGCCGAACAGCGCGCACGCGGTCGCCGTCGCCACGCCGTGCTGTCCTGCGCCGGTCTCGGCGATGACGCGGGTCTTGCCCATGCGCTTGGTGAGCAGCGCCTGGCCCAGCACGTTGTTGATCTTGTGGGAGCCGGTGTGGTTGAGATCTTCCCGCTTCAGGAAGACGCGGGCGCCTCCGGCGTGCTCGGCGAACCTCGGCACCTCGGTGAGCGCGCTCGGCCGCCCGGTGTAGTGCACGAGCAGGTCGTCGAGCTCGCGGGCGAACTCGGGGTCGGACTTCGCCTTGTCGTACTCCACGGCGACCTCGTCCACGGCGGCGACGAGCGCCTCCGGGATGAACTTGCCGCCGTACGCGCCGAAGTAGCCCTCGGCGCTGGGAACCTGACCCTCCGGGTCGGGGATGAAGAACTCGCTGGACATGCGGTTACCTCGCTGGGGCCTTTGCCCCGGTTACAGGTCGGACATGGTCACGGTATCCACGTACGCACACGCTCTGTCGAGCCCTCCCCCTGGTCAGGGTCGCCGGGCTCGGGCCAACGGCCGGGCTCGGGCGAGGGGGCGGGGGGACCGAGTCGGGGTGCGCCGGGTTTTCCTCGCCCCCGCCGCCCCTACCCGTCCCATCCCTGGGGGCTACGCCCCCAGACCCCCGGCTGCCCGCCTCGGACAGGATCCCGCCGTCGGACAAGAGCCCCACCTCGGGCACGACTCCCGTCTCGGGCACGACTCCCGTCTCAGGCACGGCTCCCGCCTCGGCCACGGCCCCGCCCCGGACAGGGCCCCGCCTCGGCCACGACCCCGCCCCGGACAAGAGCCCGCCTCGAACAGGGCCCCGCCCCGGACAAGAGCCCGCCTCGAACAGGGCCCCCGCCGCCAGGCACGAGCACCGCCACGTTCAGATCCCCGGCCCGCAGGCACGAGCCCCGCCTCGAACACGGCCTACGCCACAGGGCACGAGCCCCGCACCGGACAAGAGCTTGCCTCGGGCACGACAGGGTCCATGCCGACGGACACGCCGCACGCCTCGGTGCGAACCCGGCTCGGGTTCGCGCCCGGAGTCCGTCCGGTCGCGGTCGTGGACCGCAGCCCTCACTCCGGCCGTCCGCCCACGCCCGCCGCAGCGGTGAAGGCCGACGGCGTGGACCTACGGTCCAGAACCGGCCGGACCTGGCCGAGCCCTCGGGTCGAAGCCGTGCTCAGTGACGCCGGTCAGCCGCGCAGCGGCCTCGCAGGGTGAGCGCGCGTACGTGCTCGGGCCATCGCATCCCGTTGACCTGGCCCGGTTCGTCACCGATGACGTAGCGGACCCGGCGGCCGTGGACACGGCGCGCGGGCGCCCGGCAGCCGCGCGGCCTGCAGCCGCGGGCGAGGCGGGCGTAGGGGTCGACGGGCCGCGCGCAGGCCAGGGCGACCGCACCGGTCGAGCAGGCGCTCGTCCGGTGTCGTCGGGCCGGTGTGCGGCGGACCGTCATGGTGGCGTCAGCCCCTGCCGTGGCGCAGCGCCGGGTGCTCACCCGCGGCCACGAGGTCCGACACCGCCGTCTTCGGGTCGCGGCCGGTCACGAGGGACTCCCCCACGAGCACGGCGTCGGCGCCGGCGTTGGCGTACGCGATGAGGTCGTGCGGGCCACGGACACCGGACTCGGCGATCTTGACGATGTCGTCGGGGATCTCGGGGGCGACCCGCTCGAACGTGGAGCGGTCGACCTCCAGGGTCTTCAGGTTGCGCGCGTTGATGCCGATCACCTTCGCGCCCGCGTCCACCGCCCGCTCGACCTCGTCCTCGTCGTGCACCTCGACGAGCGGCGTGAGCCCGATGGACACGGCACGCTCGACGAGGGACTCCAGGGCGGGCTGGTCGAGGGCCGCGACGATCAGCAGGACCAGGTCGGCGCCGTACGCCCGTGCCTCCCACAGCTGGTACGAGGTGACGACGAAGTCCTTGCGCAGGACGGGGATGTCGACACGGGCCCGGACCGCCTCGAGGTCCGCCAGCGAGCCGCCGAAACGGCGCTGCTCGGTGAGGACCGAGATGACCGCCGCGCCGCCCGCCTCGTAGTCGGAGGCCAGACCCGCCGGGTCGGCGATCGCGGCCAGCGCGCCCTTGGACGGGCTGGAGCGCTTGACCTCGCAGATCACCTTCACGCCGTCACCGCGCAACGCGGCCACGCCGTCCTTGGCCGCGGGAGCCTTCACCACGCGCTCCTTGAGCTCGTCGAGGCTGACGCGCGCCTGCCGCTCCGCGAGGTCGGCACGGACTCCGTCGATGATCTCGTCGAGCACACTCACGCGAGCGGCCCCCTTTCTGACGGTGGACGGTGGACGCTTGATGCGGGTCGAGCAGTTCAAGCTGTTCGGGGTCACTGCGATGGTATCCGCAGGAGGGCGCAGGCCCCGCATCCGGTTGACGGCGGTCCCACTACCTGGACATTCACCATTTGATCAAGGATGCAGCCAGCCACCGAAGGGAAGGTTCCGGACAACGGTGAACACCAGGACCAACGCACCCAGGGACCACAGCGCCACCGGCGGCAGCTCGATCCGCGTCGGCCGCCCGCGCACCGCGCGGACCACCCAGACGGCCCAGCCCACCGCGAACGCCAGAAAGATCAGCACGGCCAGCGCGTTGTCGGTGAGGGCCGCCCCGAGGTCGCCGCGCACGAACGCGTGGGCGGCGCGCAGACCGCCGCAGCCCGGGCAGTACAGGCCGGTGAGACGCAGCAGCGGACAGACCGGGTAGTGCCCGGGCTGGTTGGGGTCCACGGCCCCCACGTACGCGAAGGCACCGGCGACGGCTCCGAGGACCCCGGCGGGCAGCGCCACCCGCCCCAGCAGGGAGCCCGCGCCCGTGCGGGCGCCGGTCGACGGTGTCACCCTGCGGGTCTCGGCATTCACACCACGCATTCTGCCCGGTGCGGGCCGCCCGGCGCGCGGGAGGGGCGGATCCGGCGCCGCTGCCACCGGGTCCGCCCCTCCCGAAGCCGTACGGGCTCAGCTCTCGGCGGTCACCGGCTCGGGCTTCGCCTCGGGCTTCGCGACCTGGTGGGCCGGGTGCGCCGTCTTCGGCTGGCCCAGACCCATCGAGCTCATGACGGCGCCGACGACACCGCCGAGGCACGTGAGCACCATGCCGGCCCAGAAGCCCAGCGGGTTGGCCATCACCATGAAGGCACCCGCGACGCAGAAACCGATGATGGTGATGATGACACCGGTCCAGGCGGCCGGGGTGTGACCGTGGCTGCTGCCCGCCATGACTTGCTCCTCGTTGCTGTAAGCGATGCGTGTGTGAGTCGGACGCTCGCCGTCCATTGTCCCGTACGCGCACGAACGCCCTGAGCGGGGGTCCGTCCTGACCGTCACGGGAGCTTACGCGCCGGTCGGGTCCTCGCCACGGTCGAGCGCCTTCCACAGGTCCTCGGGACGGTCCGGGTCCACGGGCTTCGCCGTGCGCGGCCGGGGCGTCCCGTAGCGCTCGTAGCGGCCGGACATCGCGGGCCACAGCTTCCCGTACCGCAGGGCCATCAGCCCGGCGAGCAGGATGAGCACGCCGCCCGCGGCCGCGACGTAGGGCCAGGCGGTGTGGCTGAGCGCGTCGACGGTGGCGGAGGTGTCACCGGAGGCCTGCGCGGCCTTCTCGTCGAGCGCGGAGCTGTCGGAGGCGCCCAGCACGGCCGTGACGACGGTGCCCGCGCCGGAGAGCGCGAGCAGCCCGGCGACCAGGACGCGCCCGGCCCTGCGTACGGCGAACACGGCGACGAGCGCGGCGAGGCCCACGATGGCGAGGGCCGCGGGCACGCCGGTGACCTCGCTGCCCTTGGCGGTCAGCGGGAAGTCGCCGCCCGCGACCGAGGCGGTGGCCTCCGACCACCGCTGCCGGGAGGCGAGCAGCGCCACGGCCGCGCCGAGCGCGCCGCTCAGCAGGGCGACGGCGAGACTGCGTCGCCCGGCACGGACGCGTGCGGGTTCGGAACGGGGGTGAGGAGTTGCGGTCACGTACTCCACTATCGCCTGACCCCCGCCCGCTCCGTCACGCGGGGTTCACGCCCGGGGCCGGCCGAGCCGGTTCGCGGTGTGCACCGCGCGCAGCACCGCAGCCGCCTTGTTGCGGCACTCGGTGTCCTCGGCCACCGGGTCCGAGTCGGCGACGATGCCGGCGCCCGCCTGGACGTAGGCGGTGCCGTCGCGCAGGAGGGCCGTGCGGATGGCGATGGCGGTGTCGGAGTCGCCGGCGAAGTCGAGGTAGCCGACGCAGCCGCCGTACAGCCCCCGGCGGGCCGGTTCCAGTTCGTCGATGATCTGCATGGCGCGCGGCTTGGGAGCGCCGGAGAGCGTGCCGGCCGGGAAGCAGGCCGTCAGCACGTCGAAGGCCGTACGGCCCTCGGCGACGCGCCCGGTGACGGTCGACACGATGTGCATCACGTGCGAGTACCGCTCGATGGACATGAAGTCGACGACCTCGACCGAGCCGGGTTCGCACACGCGGCCCAGGTCGTTGCGCCCGAGGTCGACGAGCATCAGGTGCTCGGCGCGCTCCTTGGGGTCGGCGAGCAGCTCGTCGGCGAGTGCCTGGTCCTCCTGCGGGGTGGCGCCGCGGGGCCGGGTGCCCGCGATGGGGTGCACCATCGCCTGCCCGTCCTCGACCTTGACCAGGGCCTCCGGGGAGGAGCCGACGACGTCGAAGCCGTCGAAGCGGAACAGGTACATGTACGGGGAGGGGTTGGTCGCCCGCAGCACCCGGTAGACGTCCAGCGCGCTTGCCGTGCAGGGGGTTTCGAAGCGCTGGGAGGGGACGACCTGGAAGGCCTCGCCGGCCCGGATGCGCTCCTTGACGTCCTCGACGGCCTCCTGGAAGTCGGGGCCGCCCCAGCGCGCGGTGTACTCGGGCAGCTCGGAGGGCGGGAGCTCGGCCGGGGGCTGTGAGACGGGGCGGGAGAGGTCGGCCTGCATGGCGTCGAGGCGGGCGACCGCGTCCGCGTGGGCCTCGTCGACGCCCGTGTCCAGGTCGTTGTGGTTGATGGCGTTGGCGATGAGCAGCACCGTGCCGTCCCAGTGGTCGAGGACGGCGAGGTCGCTGGTGAGCAGCATCGTCAGCTCGGGGAGCTTCAGGTCGTCGTGCTCACCGGGGCCGATCTTCTCCAGGCGGCGCACGATGTCGTAGCCGAGATAGCCGACCATGCCGCCGGTGAAGGGCGGCAGGCCCGCGGCGAGGTCGTGGGGCGTGTGCAGGGCCTCGATGGTGGCGCGCAGAGCGGCGAGCGGGTCGCCGTCGACGGGAACGCCGACGGGCGGGGTGCCCTGCCAGTGCGCCTGGCCGTCGCGCGCGGTGAGGGTGGCGTGGCTGTGGACGCCGACGAAGGAGTACCGGGACCATGAGCGGCCGTTCTCCGCGGACTCCAGCAGGAACGTGCCGGGGCGCTCGGCGGCGAGCTTGCGGTAGAGCGCGACCGGGGTGTCGCCGTCGGCGAGGAGCTTGCGGCTGACGGGGATGACGCGGCGGTCGGCGGCCAGCTTGCGGAACGTCTCGAGGTCCATGGCGGCTGACCTTACTGATCCAGTGACGATACGTCGGAACCGGCGCCGCCCTCGACGGCCCCCAGCACGTCGGCGTCGAAGCAGGTGCGGGCGCCGGTGTGGCAGGCGGCGCCGACCTGGTCGACCTTGACCAGGACGGTGTCGGCGTCGCAGTCGAGGGCGACGGACTTCACGTACTGGAAGTGGCCGGAGGTGTCACCCTTCACCCAGTACTCCCGGCGGCTGCGCGACCAGTAGGTGCAGCGGCCCGTGGTGAGCGTGCGGTGCAGCGCCTCGTCGTCCATCCAGCCGAGCATGAGCACCTCTCCGGTGTCGTACTGCTGGGCGATGGCGGGGACGAGCCCGTCGGCGCTGCGCCTGAGGCGCGCGGCGACCTGGGGGTCGAGGCTGCCGGGCCCGCTGGGCCCGCTGGAGGACGGCGTGCTGGTCATGGATGCCATTGTGCCGCGCGCCGCCGACACCCCCCGCGGTTGTCCACAGGCCGGACCGGATGCGGGGCCGGCCGCCGGACACGGCGACGCACCGGCCCGGTCTCCGCTGGGCGGACCCGCGACCCGGCCGTAGGCTTGCCGCATGTCGACCCATGCCAAGCGTGAACGACTCCTCCTCGCCGATCTGTTGGAGGCCTCGGGCCCGGACGCCCCGACCCTCTGCGACGACTGGAACACCCGTGACCTCGCCGCCCACGTGGTGGTGCGCGAGCGCCGCCCCGACGCCGCCGGGGGCATCCTTGTCAAGCAGCTCGCTCCACGGCTGGAGCGGGTGATGGCGGAGTTCACCGACAAGCCGTACGGGGAGCTGATCCGGCTCATCCGCACCGGCCCGCCGCGTTTCTCGCCCTTCTCCCTGAAGCAGATCGACGAGGCCTCGAACACGATCGAGTTCTACGTCCACACCGAGGACGTGCGCCGCGCCCAGCCGGACTGGACGCCGCGCGAGCTGGACGGGGTCTTCCAGGACGCCCTGTGGTCCCGTCTGGAGCGCACCGCCCGCCTGATGGGCCGGGGCGCCCCGACCGGCCTCGTGCTGCGCCGCCCGAACGGCCAGACGGCGGTCGCCCACCGGGGCACGCCGGTCGTCACGGTGACCGGCGAGCCGTCCGAGCTGCTGCTGTTCCTGTACGGGCGGCAGCAGGTGGCCGACGTCGAGCTGGACGGCGAGAAGGACGCGATCACCAAGCTGCACGAGACGAAGCAGCTGGGGATCTGAGGCCGGGGATCTGAGTAAGCCCCGGTCACCCTGTGACCGGGGCTTACAAAGCTTGTGGTGACACAGCTTGTGGCGTGGGCGTCACCGGGCGCGGGCGTCACCGCACGGGGTGCCCCGCCTCCCTCAGCGTCTCCTTCACCTCGCCGATCCGCAGGTCGCCGAAGTGGAACACCGACGCCGCCAGCACGGCGTCCGCGCCCGCCGCCACGGCCGGAGGGAAGTCGGTGAGCCTGCCCGCGCCGCCCGAGGCGATCACGGGGACCGTCACGTGCTTTCGGACCGCCGCGATCATCTCCAGGTCGTAGCCGTCCTTGGTGCCGTCCGCGTCCATCGAGTTGAGCAGGATCTCGCCCGCGCCCAGCTCGGCGGCCCGGTGGGCCCACTCGATGGCGTCGATGCCGGTGCCCTTGCGGCCACCGTGGGTGGTGACCTCGAAGGACCCGCTCTCCGTGCGGCGCGCGTCGACCGACAGGACCAGCACCTGTCGGCCGAAGCGCTCGGCGATCTCGCGGATCAGCTCCGGGCGGGCGATCGCGGCCGTGTTCACGCCCACCTTGTCGGCGCCCGCGCGCAGCAGCTTGTCGACGTCCTCGGCCGTGCGCACGCCGCCGCCCACCGTGAGCGGGATGAAGACCTGCTCGGCGGTGCGGCGCACCACGTCGTAGGTGGTCTCGCGGTTGCCGGAGGACGCGGTGATGTCCAGGAACGTCAGCTCGTCGGCGCCTTCGGCGTCGTACACCTTGGCCATTTCGACGGGGTCGCCCGCGTCACGCAGGTTCTGGAAGTTGACGCCCTTGACGACCCGGCCGTTGTCCACGTCCAGGCAGGGGATGACTCGGACCGCCAGGGTCATGAAGCCGGCTCCTTACTCAGGTCCTCTGAATGCCTCTAGTTCCACTTCGACCAGGATGCGCGGGTCGACGAAGCCCTCCACCACCAACAGCGTGGACACCGGGCGCACCGCGTCGAAGAGCTCCTTGTGGGCGCGCCCCACGTCGTCGATGTCCCGCTGGTGCGTCAGGTACATCCTGGTCCGTATCACGGACTCGACGCCGAGCCCGAACTCGCCGATCGCCTCGACCGCGCCGGCGAAGGCCACTCTGGCCTGCTCGTAGGGGTCGCCCTCCCCGTACAGCACGCTGCCCTTGAAGGCCGTCGTGCCCGCCACCAGTACGCGGTCGCCCGCCGCGACGGCACGTGCGAAACCGAAACTCTCTTCCCAGGGACTTCCGCTCTGCACGCGCCGCACGGCTTCGGACGTCATGACGCAACAGCCTCCAAGGCCTCTTCCAGGGTGAACGCCTTCGCGTAGAGCGCCTTCCCGACGATGGAGCCCTCGACACCGAGGGGCACCAACTCCGCGATGGCCCTCAGGTCGTCGAGGGACGACACGCCACCGGACGCCACCACCGGGCGGTCGGTCGCCGCGCACACGTTCTTCAGGAGCTCCAGGTTCGGGCCCTGCAGGGTGCCGTCCTTGGCGATGTCGGTGACGACGTAACGGGCGCAGCCCTCCTTGTTGAGGCGCTCCAGCGTCTCGTACAGGTCGCCGCCGTCGCGGGTCCAGCCGCGGCCGCGCAGCGTGGTGCCGCGGACGTCCAGGCCCACCGCGATCCTGTCGCCGTGCTCGGCGATGACCTTGGCGACCCACTCGGGGGTCTCCAGGGCGGCGGTGCCCAGGTTGACGCGGGTGCAGCCGGTGGCCAGGGCGGCGGCGAGCGTGTCGTCGTCGCGGATACCGCCGGACAGCTCCACCTTGATGTCCATCGCCTTGGTGACCTCGCCGATCAGCGCCCGGTTGTCGCCCGTGCCGAACGCGGCGTCCAGGTCGACCAGGTGCAGCCACTCGGCGCCCGACCGCTGCCAGGCGAGGGCGGCCTCCAGCGGGGAGCCGTACGAGGTCTCCGTGCCGGACTCGCCGTGCACGAGGCGGACGGCCTGGCCGTCACGGACGTCGACGGCGGGGAGGAGTTCGAGCTTGGCCATGGTCTACAGGGTTCCGATCCAGTTGGTGAGCAGCTGCGCTCCGGCGTCGCCGGACTTCTCGGGGTGGAACTGCGTGGCCCACAGGGCGCCGTTCTCCACGGCGGCCACGAAGGGCTTGCCGTGGGTGGACCAGGTGACCTTGGGGGCCGCCATGGCCGGGTTGTGGACTTCGAGGTTCCAGTCGTGGACGGCGTAGGAGTGCACGAAGTAGAAGCGCGCGTCCGCGTCCAGTCCGGCGAAGAGCTCGGAGTCGGCCGGGGACTCGACGGTGTTCCAGCCCATGTGGGGAACGATGTCGGCCTGGAGCGGCTCGACGGAGCCGGGCCACTGGTCGAGGCCGTCGGTCTCCACGCCGTGCTCGATGCCGCGGGCGAAGAGGATCTGCATGCCGACGCAGATGCCCATCACCGGGCGGCCGCCGGACAGCCTGCGGTCGACGATCCAGTCGCCGCGCGCCTCGGTGAGGCCCTTCATGCAGGCGGCGAACGCGCCGACGCCGGGCACCAGCAGGCCGTCCGCGTTCATGGCCTTGTCGTAGTCACGCGTGATCTCGACGTCGGCTCCCACGCGCGCGAGGGCACGCTCGGCGGAACGGACGTTGCCGAAGCCGTAGTCGAAGACGACCACGCTCTTCGCGGGGGCACTCAATTCCACACCTCCAGCCTCAGGACACCGGCGACGAGACACATCCCGGCGCCTATCGAGAGCAGCACGATGAGCCCCTTGGGCATCTTCTGCTTGGCGAAGGAGTAGATCCCGCCGAGCAGGAAGAGCCCGACGACGATCAGGAGCGAGGAGAGGCTGTTCACAGCGCGCCCTTCGTGGAGGGGAGGATGCCGGCGGCGCGGGGGTCGCGCTCGCTGGCGTACCTCAGCGCCCGTGCCAGCGCCTTGAACTGGCACTCCACGATGTGGTGCGCGTTGCGCCCGTACGGGACGTGCACGTGCAGCGCGATCTGGGCCTGGGCGACGAAGGACTCCAGGATGTGGCGGGTCATCGTGGTGTCGTACTCGCCGATCATCGGCGCCATCTTCTCGGGCTCGGTGTGCACGAGGTACGGGCGGCCGCTCAGGTCCACCGTCACCTGCGCCAGCGACTCGTCCAGGGGCACCGTGCAGTTGCCGAAGCGGTAGATGCCCACCTTGTCGCCGAGGGCCTGCTTGAAGGCGGCGCCGAGCGCGAGGGCGGTGTCCTCGATGGTGTGGTGCGAGTCGATGTGCAGGTCGCCCTCGGTCTTCACGGTCAGGTCGAACAGACCGTGCCGGCCGAGCTGGTCGAGCATGTGGTCGTAGAAGCCGACCCCGGTGGAGATCTCCGTCCTGCCCGTGCCGTCGAGGTCCACCTCGACGAGGACGGACGTCTCCTTGGTCGTCCGCTCCACGCGTCCTACCCGACTCATGTGCTCTGCTCCTTCGGGGGTGTGGGGGTGTCCCCCACGAGACTCAGTGGTTCACGTACCGCGTCGAGGAACGCGTCGTTCTCGGCCGGGGTTCCCGCGGTCACCCGCAGCCACCCCGGTACGCCGTTGTCACGGACCAGGACGCCCCGGTCCAGGATCTTCCGCCAGGCGGCGTGGGAGTCGTCGAACCGGCCGAACTGCACGAAGTTCGCGTCCGACTCGGTGACCTCGTAGCCGATCGCGCGCAGCTCGGTGACCAGCCGGTCCCGCTCGGTCTTCAGCTGCTCGACGTACTTCAGCAGTGTGTCGGTGTGCTCCAGGGCGGCCAGGGCGGTGGCCTGCGTGACGGCCGACAGGTGGTACGGCAGCCGTACGAGCTGGACGGCGTCCACGACCGCGGGGTGCGCGGCGAGGTAGCCGAGGCGCAGGCCCGCCGCGCCGAACGCCTTGGACATGGTCCGGGAGACCACGAGGCGCGGCCGGCCCTCCAGCAGGGGGAGCAGCGAGTCGCCGTGGCTGAACTCGATGTACGCCTCGTCGACCACGACCATCGCCCCGGCAGTCTCAGCCTTGGCCGCCTGCGCCGCCTCGTACAGGGCGAGGACGGTCTCGCGCGGGACCGCGTTGCCCGTGGGGTTGTTGGGGGTGGTGATGAAGACGACGTCCGGCTTGTGCTCGGCGATGGCCTTCTCGGCGGCGGCGAGGTCGACGGTGAAGTCGTCGTTGCGGGGGCCGGAGATCCAGCCCGTGCCCGTGCCGCGGGAGATGAGCCCGTGCATGGAGTACGACGGCTCGAAGCCGATCGCCGTGCGGCCGGGTCCGCCGAAGGTCTGGAGCAGCTGCTGGATGACCTCGTTGGAGCCGTTGGCCGCCCAGACGTTCTCCACGCCGACCGGGTGGCCGCCGGTCTTCGTCAGGTAGCCGGCGAGCTCGGTGCGCAGCTCGACGGCGTCCCGGTCCGGGTAGCGGTTGAGGTTCCGGGCCGCCTCGCGCACCCGCTCGGTGATCCGCTCGACGAGCGGCTCGGGCAGCGGGTAGGGGTTCTCGTTCGTGTTCAGCCGTACGGGGACGTCCAGTTGGGGCGCGCCGTAGGGGGACTTGCCGCGCAGCTCGTCCCGTACGGGGAGATCGTCGATCGTTACGTCGGTCACTTGCTCTCTGGCACCTTCCAACCGAACCTCGCCTTGATCGCGGCGCCGTGCGCGGGCAGGTCCTCCGCCTCCGCCAGTGTCACCACGTGGTGCGCGACCTCGGCCAGCGCGTCCTTCGTGTAGTCGACGACGTGGATGCCGCGCAGGAAGGACTGGACGGACAGGCCGGAGGAGTGGCAGGCGCACCCGCCGGTGGGCAGGACGTGGTTGGACCCGGCCGCGTAGTCGCCGAGCGACACCGGCGCCCAGGGGCCGATGAAGATCGCGCCCGCGTTCACGACCCGTTCGGCGACCGCCGTCGCGTCCGCCGTCTGGATCTCCAGGTGCTCGGCGCCGTAGGCGTTGACGACGCGGAGACCCTCGTCGATGCCGTCGACGAGCACGATCGCGGACTGCCGGCCCGCTAGGGCGGGGCGGATCCGGTCCTCGATGTGCTTGGTGGCCTCGACCTGCGGCTGGAGCTCCTTCTCGACCGCGTCCGCGAGTTCCACGGAGTCGGTGACGAGGACGGCGGCGGCCAGCGGGTCGTGCTCGGCCTGGCTGATCAGGTCGGCGGCGACGTGCACCGGGTCGGCGGTCTCGTCCGCGAGGACCGCGATCTCGGTGGGTCCGGCCTCCGAGTCGATGCCGATGAGGCCCGTGAAGTACCGCTTGGCGGCGGCCACCCAGATGTTGCCGGGGCCGGTGACCATGTTGGCGGGCGGGCAGGACTCCGTGCCGTACGCGAACATGGCGACCGCGGTGGCGCCGCCGGCCGCGTACACCTCGTCGACGCCGAGCAGCGCGCAGGCCGCGAGGATCGTCGGGTGCGGGAGGCCGTCGAACTCGGCCTGGGCGGGCGAGGCGAGGGCGACGGAGCCGACGCCGGCCTCCTGGGCGGGCACCACGTTCATGATCACGGAGGACGGGTACACGGAGCGGCCGCCCGGCGCGTACAGCCCGACGCGCTCGACCGGCACCCACTTCTCGGTGACCGTGCCGCCGGGGACCACCTGGGTGGTGTGGCTGGTGCGGCGCTGCTCTCGGTGGACGATGCGGGCGCGGCGGATGGACTCCTCCAGGGCCGCGCGCACGGCCGGGTCGAGCTGCTCCAGCGCGTTCGTGAGCGCCTCGGCCGGGACCCGTACCGACTGAAGGCGTACGCCGTCGAACTTCTCGGCGAAGTCGATCAGCGCCGCGTCACCCCGATGATGCACGGCCTCTACGATCGGGCGCACCTTCTCCAGGGCGGCCGCGACGTCGAAGTCGGCTCGGGGCAGCAGGTCGCGCAGAGCGGGGCCCTTGGGGAGGGCATCGCCGCGCAGATCGATTCGGGAGATCACGGGGCCAATTCTCTCAGACCCCGGTCGGGCGCCGTCCTCCCGTATCAGTTGCTGATACACACCTGCGGGGGAACTCGGAAGATCACCTTCACGTCTTGCGTTCGAGACGTCACTCAGCGGGCATGGGACAGGTGTGCGATACCCGCGGGTAGCTGGGGATCCCGTGTACGCGCGGGCAGGAGGGAAAGTGCAGTGACCGAAGGGGCCGGCATCCGGGACGGGGAACCGCCGGAGGACCTGACCGCCGCCGAGACGGGAATGTGGCAGGCCTTCCGCAACGGCAGCGTGTACGACCTGCGCGCCGGAGACACCGTGGTGGACGACCCGCACGGCGGCCATCCGTGGGGGCCGGAGCGGACCGTGCGGGCCCGGATCGTGTGCTGGCTGCTGCTGGACGGGCCGCCCGCGCTGGCCGGGCGGGTCTCGGCGCTGAAGCTCGTGGGCGTCCAGATCGAGGACCCCCTCGACCTCGCGGGCGGCACGGTCGCGCCGTACGTGGAGATGAAGGGCTGCCGCTTCGAGAAGGAGATACGACTGCCGGAGGCGCGGTTCACCACGCTCCGGATGGTCGACTGCTCGATACCCCGGCTGGAGGCGGCCCGTGTGCACACCGAGGGCGACCTGCATCTGCCGCGCTGCCGGTTCCACAACGGGGTGCGGCTCACCGACGCGCACATCGGCACGGACCTGATGCTCAACCAGGCCGTGATCTACCGGGACCGGCGTGGCCACTCACTCACCGGCGACGGCATGACCGTCGGGCAGGACCTCCAGGCCGAGATACTCGACTCGCACGGCGAGCTCAGCCTGCGCGGCGCCTCCATCGGCGTGTCGCTGAGCCTGCGCGGCGCCCGGCTGACCAACCCGTACACGCGCCTGGCGCTCAACGCGCCCCAGCTGACGGTGGGGCGCACCCTCTACATGACCCCGGCGGGTGTCGGCAATCCGCTCCTGACGAGCGGGACCACGCCGGCGCGCGGCACCAGGGTGCAGCGGTTCACCTGCGAGGGCGGCGTACGTCTGGACGACGGCCGGTTCGGCGACGCGGTCGACCTGGAGTGGGCCCGTTTCGTCTTCACCGACGAGCAGGAGATGTCGCTGCGCCGCGTCCAGGTGCCCGAACTGCGCTTCCTCGGGGAGCGCCCGGAGCGCGGCAAGGTGGTCCTGTCGGGCGCGCGGATCGTCAACCTGATGGACAAGGCGGACAGTTGGCCGAGCCCGGGCAATCTTCAGATGGGCGGCTTCCAGTACGAGAACCTCGTGCCGCGCGGCCCGTTCCCGCTGGCGAGACGGCTGGAGTGGGTGGCCGCCGCGACCGCCGAGTACAACCCGGAGCCGTACGAGCGGCTCGCCACGGTGCTGCGCGCCGGCGGGGAGGACGAGGACGCCCGCGAGGTGCTGCTCGCCAAGCAGCGCCACCGCCGCGAGAACCTGCCGCTCGCGGCCAAGCTCTGGGGGTACGTGCAGGACTGGACCGTCGCGTACGGGTACCGGCCGGGCCGGGCCGCCGTGTGGATGGCCGTGCTGTGGGCGGCCACGTCGCTCGCCTTCTCGCACGCCGACCACCCGCCGATCAAGAACGGCGAGCACCCTCCGTGGAACGCCTCCCTGTTCGCCCTGGACCTGCTCCTGCCGGTCATCGACCTGGGACAGGTGGGCTACTGGCAGCTGCGCGGCGGCTGGCAGTGGGTGGCCGCGGTGGTGATCCTGCTGGGCTGGATCCTGGCGACGACGGTGGCGGCGGGGGCCACGCGACTGCTGAGCAGGAACTGACACAAAAAATCCGCAACAGGAACACAGCGTTCCAACAGCAGCGGAACAGGACTTTTTTACCTGACCTTGACTGTTGATCGTACAACTAAAAGAGTGTTACGTGTTCGCACTGGCGCGGCTCCGACCTGCGGGTTTTCAATGGCGACACCATGGCACTGCTGCGCGCCTTCATCCGCACGGCACGGATGATCCGGAACACCTCGCTCCTTGCCGTCGGCCTGCCCGCCGACGACGAGGTGCTGCTGGACGCCCCGGACGAGCGGCTCGCCCCCGCCCTCGTGGCGGCGGGCCGCGGCGAGTACGCCCCGGCGGCCAAGCTGCTCGCCACCACCCGGGAGGCGGCCGAGTGGGAGAACCGCGACCGGTACGCGACCCGTCTCGCGGTCTTCGCGCGCACGCGCGACGGGTGGCTGGCCCAGTGGCAGCAGGCCTCGCCGCACGACCCGGACGCGCTGCTGATCAAGGCCGAACTGGCGGTCACCCGCGGCTGGGAGTCCCCCGCCCGCGCCGAACTCCTGCGCGACGTCGGCCCGTTGATCACCGCGGCCGCGGAGGGCGAGCCCCGTGATCCGGTGCCCTGGCGGATCGCGCTCGACCACGCGCGGGGCACCAACATGGGCCACACCGGGTTCGAGCTGCTGTGGGCCGAGGCGGTCCGCCGCTCCCCGCACCACTACGGCTGCCATGTCGCGGCACTGCAGTACCTGTCGGCGTTCTGGTACGGCTCGCACCGGGAGTGCTTCGACTTCGCCGAGCAGGCGGCGCAGGACGCGCTGCCCGGCTCGCTGGTGCAGGCGCTGCCGGTGCGTGCCGCCTTCGCGTACCTCGCCGACGGCGGCGGGAGAGGCGTGCGGCGCGAACGGCTGGACGCCGCGGCCGACGCGGCGATCGCGCTCTCGTCCGCGTACCGCGCCGCCGACCCCTGGCCGGCCGAGGTCCGCAATCTGCTGACGTACGTCCTGGTACGCCTGGAGCGCTGGCAGGACGCCCTCGAACAACTCCGCATGATCGGCCCGTACGCCACCTCGTTCCCCTGGGACCGGGTGTCGGACGATCCGCTCGGCCAGTTCCTCGAACTGCGGGACGGGGTAAGGCTGGAAGTGGCGTCCGGCATCCCGCTGCGATCACGGTCCGCTCCCCGCCGGAGCCCGAGGAGTGACCACTCGGAACCCGCCCGCCCCGACGACCATTAGGCTCTTGCTACGTGACCACCGTCCGGCTCCCGCTCTTTCCCCTGAACTCGGTTCTCTTCCCAGGGCTCGTGCTCCCCTTGAACATCTTCGAGGAGCGCTACCGCGCCATGATGCGCGAGCTGCTGAAGACCCCCGAGTCCGAACCCCGCCGGTTCGCCGTCGTCGCCATCCGCGACGGCCACGAGGTCGCGCCCAGCGCGCCCGGCATGCCCGACCAGACCGCCCTGCCCGAGCGCGGCCCGACGGCGGGCTTCGGCGACGACCCGGGCCGCGCGTTCCACTCCGTGGGGTGCATCGCGGACGCGGCGACGATCCGGGAGCAGGACAACGGGACGTTCGAGGTACTCGCGACCGGTACGACCCGGGTGCGGCTGCTCTCGGTGGAGGCGTCGGGCGCGTTCCTGACGGCCGAGCTGGAGGAGCTGCCGGAGGAGCAGGGAGACGAGGCGGGAGCACTGGCGGAGGGCGTCCTGCGCTCCTTCCGCCAGTACCAGAAGCGCCTGGCGGGAGCACGTGAGCGCTCGCTGTCGACGGGTACGGACCTCCCGGACGAACCGGCGGTGGTCTCGTACCTGGTGGCCGCCGCGATGATGCTCGACACCCCGTCCAAGCAGCGCCTCCTCCAGGCCCCGGACATCGCCTCACGCCTGCGCGACGAGCTGAAACTCCTGCGCGCGGAGACGGCCATCATCCGTAGCCTGCCGTCGTTGCCCGCGTCGGAGCTGACGCGCGGCCCGACGAGCCTGAACTGAAAGCACGGGACAGTGGCCAAGAAGCCCAGGAAGAACCAGCAGCAGTCCGGTGGCACCCCCGCGACGGTGGCCCTGACGTCCGCGGGCGTGGACTTCACCGTCCACTCCTACGAGCACGACCCCTCCCACCCCTCCTACGGCGAGGAGGCGGCGGAGGCGATGGGTGTCTCCCCCGACCGCGTCTTCAAGACGCTGGTGGCGGACGTGGACGGCGCGCTGGTCGTCGCCGTGGTCCCGGTGGCGGGCTCCCTGGACCTGAAGGCCCTGGCGGCGGCGGTGGGCGGCAAGCGGGCGGCGATGGCGGACCCGACGCTGGCCGAACGCACGACGGGCTACGTCCGGGGCGGCATCTCGCCTCTGGGCCAGCGCAAGAAGCTCCGCACGGTGCTGGACGCGTCGGCTGACGCCCACGACACGATCTGCGTCTCGGCGGGCCGACGCGGCCTGGAGGTCGAACTGGCCCCCAAGGACCTCCTCACCCTCACGGAAGCGGTCTCCGCCCCCGTCGCGCGCGGGTGACTCCGCCCCGCCAGGGGCGCGGGGAACTGCGCGGCTTTCAGGGGCGCGGGGCTGTGTCGATCTGCGGCTCCGCCGCGTGGGCGCGACCAGCCACACCCAACCCGCAGCAATCCACCCACCCTCAGTACCCACCACCCGGGGGGCATGGGGGCGCAGCCCCCAGGGATGGGACGGGTAGGGGCGGCGGGGGCGAGAAACGCCACCCACGCACGAGCCCCTCGACAACGCGCCCTACGCCGGAGGCGCCCCGTACGGGTCCTCCCCAGGATGCTGCTCATCGAAGGGATCAGGATCCCGAGGCCCGAACAGCGCCGTCAGCCCGAGGTGGACCAGCAGCGCGGCCAGCGGCCAGGCAAGCAGCGCCCCCTTCGCCCCGAGCTTCAAGGGCGCCGAAAAGGTCACCCCCTTACCCACCGACCTCGCATGCGCGGCAACATCCTGCTCAGGCCCGAGCCACACCCCGAGCCGCCACGCCAGCAACCCACCGAGCAGCCCACCGACGGCCAGAGCGACGACCAGCGGCACACCCCCACGCCGCCGCACGAGAAACACCACCAGCGCACTCACGGCCCCGAACCCCAGCGCCAGCAGCGTGAACGTCCCGTCCACCCCGACGGCCTGCTCCCCCTCGGTGTCCTTCAGGTACACCGCGCTACCGTCGGAGACCAGCGGCACTCGCGGCGCCAGCCACCACCACAGCACCCCGAGCAGCACTCCCGCGAGCGCCACCCCCACCGTGATGATCGCGGCCTGCCGCACTTCGGTCTTCATCCCGGGACCGTCCTGTTCACCGTCCTGTCCGCCGTGCTGTTCGTACGCACCGTCATGAGGGGCAGCCGACACCACCTCGGGAACGGGTGAAGCCTGCCACGCACTGTGCGGGGACTGGTCGTGCGACGGTTCATGGGGCGGCGGAGGCGGAGTCAGCGGTGCGGTCACCCTGACATCGTGCCAGGTACACCTGTGCGACGCGTCACCGGACGGCCGCCCGGCGGTACGCCCAGGTCGCGACGGCCAGCGAGGCCACCCCGACACCGGCGCACACGGCCAGGTCACCGAGCACGAACGCCCAGTCCGGGTCACTGGCGAAGGTCCGCGCGAACGCCTCCACACCGTACGTCGACGGCAGCAGATCACGCGCGAACCTCACCACGCCCGGCAGCCGGTCCGGGGGCAGGACCCCGAGCAGCAACGCCGCCGACATGCCCAACTGCCCCAGCAGTGTGGCCAGTTCCGGCCGCGGCGCCAGCAACCCCAGCGCCGCTCCGAGGCCGGCGAGCGCGGCCCCCGCGAGCGGGATCACCGCGGCGAGCACCCACAGGTTCCCCATCGGCAGTCCGAAGAGCACACACCCGAAGACCGCGGTCACCACCGTGCCCGGCACGGTGAACGACGCGTACGCCCCCGCCGCCCCCAGCACCACGGCGGCCGGCGGCACCGGCAGCGTCGCGTAGTGGTCCAGCCCGCCGCTCGCCCTCAACTGCCCGAAGTACTGGGCCAGCAGGTTCAGCGCCACGAAGGCGACCACGAGCACCGCCGAACCGGCGACCACGGCCTGAGCCTCGGTTCCGCCGTCCACGACGCCCCGCATCAGGATCATGATCCCGATCGACTGGAAGGTCGCCACGAACAGCAGCGGGATCCGCGCGACGCGCGCCCGCGAGAGCTGCGCCCGGTACACCGCTCCGAGCGACGGCCACAGCCGCGCCCGCGGCCCGAGCGTGGCCGGGGATCCGGCGCACTCCTCCACGGCCAGGGCACCGCCCGGCAGAACCTCCGCGGGTACGACACTCACGTCGAGCTGCTCCTCTTCGCTCCGGCTGCCGCCCAGTCCCGTACGGCTGCGGCCGCGGTTGCGTTCACGCCTTCACCAGCCCCTGCGTGTTGCCGCCCAGCGCCAGGTACACGTCCTCCAGGCTGGGCGTGGCGAGCGTGAAGTCGTCCAGGGCCACGAAGGCCGCGCCACCGGTGACCGTCGCGACCACCGCGCGGGCCTCCTCGGGGGCGAGCCGCAGTGTCCAGCGGCGCCCGGACTCCAGGGCCCGGGACCGTAGCGCGGCGACCTCCGGGACGTCCAGCGGCGCCCGCTCGCGCCACACCAGCTCCACGCGCACCTCGCCCGCGACCTTGTCCTTCAGGCCGGCCGGGGTGTCGCAGGCGATGACCCGCCCCTGGTCGAGGACGGCGACCCGGTCGAGCACGGTCTCGGCCTCGATGACGTTGTGGGTGACGAGCAGGACGGTGGTGCCGTGGTCTGCCCGGCGCCGGTCGACGGCGGCCCACACGGCGCGCCGGGCGACGGGGTCCATGCCGGTGGTGGGCTCGTCCAGGACGAGCAGGGGCCGTTCCCCGACGAGCGCGGCGGCGAAACAGGCGAGCCGCCGCTGTCCGCCCGAGAGCTTCCTGATCGGCCGCGGGGCGAGGGCCGTGAGCCCCAGCTCCTCCAGCACCGCGTCCCGCTCGTCCCTGGCCCGCCGTACGTCGAGCCCGCGCAGCCGGCCGGTGGTCTCCGCGGCGAGCGACACGGTCAGGTCGTCCAGCGCTGTCGACTCCTGCCCGAGGTACGCGAGGATCCGCGCGGCCCGCTCGGGGTGGCGCACGATGTCGTGCCCGAGGATCTCGACCGTGCCGTCGTCCGGTCGCATCAGTCCGGTGAGCTGCCGGACGAGCGTCGACTTCCCGGCGCCGTTCGGCCCGAGCAGCCCGAAGATCTCCCCGCGCCGCACTTCGAGCCCGACGGCGTCGTTGGCCCGCACGGCGGGCGTCCCCGGCGCCCCGCGCCGTCCGCGCACCGCCGGGTACGTCTTCGTCAGCTCTCGCACCGCGCACACGACGTCCCCGCCGTGTCGGCTCCCGGGTTCCGTGCGCGTGCTCACGAGGAACGAGCCTACGGGGTCCGGAACCCGGATCCTCGCCCGGGGCGCCCGATACACGCATATCCGGCGCCATCGAACCACCCGAAGCACCAGTCCCTCGAACCATCCGGAGCACCAGTCCCCCGGACCACTCGGAGCACCAGCCCCTCGGACCGACCAGAGCATCAGCCCCGGAACCGATCGAAGCACCAGCCCCCGGGCCCGCGCCGCCCTCGGACCCACTCCGTCCTGCTGGGGCTCGCCCCGGCCCCCGGCGGCGCGCTCGCGGACTCGACCCGCACCCACGAACCCGCTCAACCCTTTGACCCGCCGCAGCGGCGACCGGCCACAACGGCGCGGCCCGGCGGGCAGTGCCGACCAGCCTCAACGGGCCCTTTCTCACCGCCCCCGCAGCCCCCGGCACAAGCCCAGGCCCAGGCCCACCACCCGCACCCCGCTCACTCCCCGGCAGGAGCCGGCGCCGGCGCCGACGCCGTCCGTACGTCGATCTCCCGCCAGAACCCGGCCCGGATGGCGTACCGGTCGTGCTCGTCGATCTGGTCGTCCTTGTGGGCGAGCAGCCCGAACCGCGCGGCGTAGCGCAGCAGCTCCCCGTCCACGCGGTGCGGGATCCGCGGATACATCCCGGACAGCTTCTGCAGGTGCGCCTGCTCCGTCAGCCGTGCCATCCAGCGCCGCGCGAACACCTGTCCCACCTCGTACGGATCGCCGCCCACGGTGGTGATGTCCTCCTCCCGGTCGGCCCAGCGCTGCTCGGCCGAGGTGAGCTGGGCCAGCGTCGGCATGGACGCGGCCTCCGCGGGCTCGGCGACGACTCCGGGACGGTCCACCCACCCCTTGTCGGAGGACCAGCGCAACGTGGCGTTCGCGGGATGCTGCGGGGTCTGCGCGCCGGCCGCCCGCATGGTCGCCAGGTCCTTCGGCGTCGGCACCCCCTTGGACGCCGCCGCCGCGGCCCGCTCCTCCGTCCCGTTGTGCGACACGGCGGCCGCCGAGACGTGCTCCGCCTCCTCGGTGGCCCGCTCGGACGAGGCGAGCGCCGACTCCGGCAACGGCGCCGACAGGATCGCGGCGATCTCGGGCCGCGGCACCGGCTGCGGCGCGCACACCCCGCCGAGGTCCTTCGCCCGGACGGCCTGGGTGATCCACGCCCGGTCCAGCACGCGCCGCTCGTCGGCCTCGGCGACCAGGTCCTCGGACTGGTTGTAGTCGCCGTCCGCGGCCTGTACGGCCCACAGGTGTACGGCCACCCCGTGCTCCTTGGCCGCCATCATGCCCGGCAGCAGATCCCCGTCCCCGGTCACGAGCACGATGTCGGAGCAGGCCCGGTTGCGCGCCAGTTCGGTGAGTTCGGCGTGCATGGCGGCGTCCACGCCCTTCTGCGCCCACCGCCCGTCACTGCGGGTCAGTGCACCGAGCCGTACGGTGACCCGTGGCATCACGCGCAGTCTGCGGTGCTCGGGCTGCGGTACGCGGTCGGGGGCGCCGTCGAACCAGTAGATACGCAGCAGCGGCCGCTCCGTGTCGGCTTCGGCGCGCTCGCGCAGCCCCTGGATGAGGGCGGCGTGATCGACGGTGATGCGGGAGCGGGAGGGTTCCCCGGCGAGGAGGCTGGCGGCAGCCCCGAGCAGATACCCGGCGTCCACCAGGACGATGCAGCGGTCCACGCGATCCACCCTCTTTCCGGGAGGTTTGCTTCGGGCTTCCTTCGAGTCTGCCCGACCGCGCGGAGGTTAACGGCCGGAACTCGATCTTCGGCGTGGCGCATCGGCGCAGAGACCGTGGACAGAGCTTGTCACGCACGGTGATTCTCCGAAATGCGCGACGTGTCCCGCTATGTGAATCTGGTCGCGGCCCTGGCCCCCAGATCCCCCGCAGGAGGCAGAGCACCATGGCCAAGAACAAGAACCGCAAGCAGCCCGCCCAGCAGAACCGCCGCCCGCAGGCCGAACAGGCCGAGGAGCAGGCGCAGCGGAGCTCGACGGAGATGCAGTCGCCGATGTCTCAGCCCCACGGCAGCCCCGCCGATGTCGCCCGTAAGAAGCAGAAGAGCTTCGGCCACAACTGAGGCCCGGCCGTCGGCTGTTGAGGCCCAGACATACAGCGAGGGGCGCATCTCTTCCCGGATGCGCCCCTCGCACACGTCAGTACGCGGCCCTCAGCCCGCGAGGCAGGACGGACCCAGCAGCACCTTCAGATCACCGAAGAGGGCCGGATCCGGCTTGACCCGGTGCCGGTCGAGGCGCAGCACCGTCGTCTTGCGCGGGCCCTGGAGCTTGATCCGCACCTCGCTGTCACCCTTGTGGTGACTGAGGATCTCGCCGAGGCGGCTGACCATGGGCGGGGTGACCCTCGTGGCCGGGATGGTGAGGATCACGGGCGCGTTGGTGCCCGCGTTCGACAGGTCGGGAACCTGGAGTTCCATCGCGACCAGCCGGGGCACGTCCTCACGCTTGTCGAGCCGGCCCTTGACGAACACCACGGCGTCCTCGACGAGTTGGGTCGACACCAGCTGGTAGGTGGCCGGGAAGAACATGCACTCGATCGAGCCCGCCAGGTCCTCCACCGTCGCGATCGCCCACGCGTTGCCCTGCTTGGTCATCTTGCGCTGCAGACCCGAGATGATGCCGCCGATGGTCACCACCGCCCCGTCCGCGTGCTCACCCCCGGTCAGCTGCGCGATGCCCGCGTCCGCCTTGTCCGACAGCACGTGCTCCAGCCCGAACAGCGGATGGTCGGAGACGTACAGACCGAGCATCTCCCGCTCCTGAGCGAGCAGATAGGCCTTGTCCCACTCGTCGGTGGTGAACTCCACGTCGAGGCCGAAGCCGGGCTCGTTGCTCTCCTCCTCGCCCATCCCGCCGAAGAGGTCGAACTGGCCCTCTGCCTCCTTGCGCTTGACCGCCACCACGTTGTCGATCATCGGGTCGAAGTGCGCGGTGAGGCCCTTGCGGGTGTGCCCCATGGTGTCGAAGGCGCCCGCCTTGATCAGTGACTCGGTGGTGCGCTTGTTGCACGCGACCGCCTCGACCTTGTCGAGGTAGTCGGGGAAGGAGGCGTACTTCCCCTTGGCCTTGCGGCTGCGGATGATCGACTCGACGACGTTCGTACCGACGTTGCGCACGGCTTCGAGCCCGAAGAGGATGACGTCGTCGCCCTGGGCGGCGAAGTTGTGCTCCGACTCGTTGACGTTCGGCGGGAGCACCTTGATGCGCATGCGGCGGCACTCGTTGAGGTAGACGGCCGACTTGTCCTTGTCGTCCTTCACCGAGGTGAGCAGCGCGGCCATGTACTCGGCCGGGTAGTTGGCCTTCAGGTAGGCGGTCCAGTACGAGACCAGTCCGTACGCGGCGGAGTGGGCCTTGTTGAAGGCGTAGCCGGCGAAGGGGACCAGCACGTCCCACAGCGCCTGGATGGCCTCGTCGCTGTAGCCCTTCTTGCGGGCGCCCTCCTGGAAGAGGACGAAGTTCTTCGCCAGTTCCTCGGGCTTCTTCTTGCCCATCACACGGCGCAGGATGTCGGCCTCGCCGAGCGAATAGCCCGCGATGATCTGGGCGGCCTTCTGCACCTGCTCCTGGTAGACGATCAGGCCGTAGGTGACGGCCAGGACCTCTTCGAGGGGCTCCTCCAGCTCCTTGTGGATCGGGGTGATCTCCTGGCGGCCGTTCTTGCGCTCCGCGTAGTTGATGTGCGAGTTCATGCCCATCGGGCCCGGCCTGTAGAGGGCCGAGACGGCGGAGATGTCCTCGAAGTTGTCGGGCTGCATCTGGCGGAGCAGCGAGCGCATGGGACCGCCGTCGAACTGGAAGACGCCGAGGGTGTCACCGCGGCAGAGCAGTTCGAAGGTCTTGGGGTCGTCCAGCGGGAGGGAGAGCATCTCCAGGTCGATGCCCTTGTTGGCCCTCACCATCTTGATGGCGTCGTCCATGATCGTCAGGTTGCGCAGGCCGAGGAAGTCCATCTTCAGCAGGCCGAGCGACTCGCACTGCGGGTAGTCCCACTGGGTGATGGTCACGCCGTCGGTGTGCCGCACCCAGATCGGGGCGTGGTCGACGATGGGCTCACTGGACATGATCACGCCGGCCGCGTGCACACCCATCTGCCGGACCAGGCCCTCGACACCCTTGGCGGTGTCGATGACCTTCTTCACGTCCGGTTCGTTCTCGTACATCGACCGGATCTCGCCCGCCTCGCTGTAACGCGGGTGGGAGGCGTCGGTGATGCCGTTCAGGTCGATGCCCTTGCCGAGGACGTCGGCGGGCATCGCCTTGGTGAGCCGGTCGCCCATCGCGTACGGGTAGCCCAGCACGCGCGCCGAGTCCTTGATGGCGTTCTTCGCCTTGATCTTGCCGTACGTGCCGATCATGGCGACCTTGTCGGCGCCGTACTTCTCCGTCACGTACCGGATCACCTCGACGCGCCGGCGCTCGTCGAAGTCGATGTCGACATCGGGCATCGAGACGCGCTCGGGGTTGAGGAACCGCTCGAAGATCAGACCGTGCGGGATCGGGTCGAGGTCCGTGATGCCCATGGCGTACGCGACGATCGAACCGGCCGCGGAACCCCGGCCGGGGCCGACCGCGATGCCCTGGGTCTTGGCCCACATGATGAAGTCGGCGACGACGAGGAAGTACCCCGGGAACCCCATCTGGATGATGACGTCCATCTCGTACTCGGCCTGCTTCTGGCGGTCCTCGGGGACGCCGCCGGGGAAGCGGCGCTCCATGCCCCGGCGGACCTCCTCCTGGAACCAGGTGACCTCGGTGAAGCCCTCGGGGATGTCGAACCTGGGCATGAGGTTCTTGGCCTCGAACATGCCGGTCGTGTCGATCTGCTCGGCCACCAGGAGGGTGTTGGCACACCCCTCCTGCCAGGCGTCCGAGGAGTCGATCGCGTACATCTCGTCCGTCGACTTCAGGTAGTAGCCGGTGCCGTCGAACCTGAACCGGTCCGGGTCGGAGAGGTTCTTGCCGGTCTGGATGCACAGCAGCGCGTCGTGCGCCGTCGCCTCGTGCGCGTACGTGTAGTGCGAGTCGTTCGTCACCAACGGCGGGATGCCGAGCTTCTTGCCGATCTCCAGCAAGCCGTCGCGGACCCGGTGCTCGATCTCGATGCCGTGGTCCATCAGCTCCAGGAAGTACCGGTCCTTGCCGAAGATGTCCTGGTACTCGGCGGCCGACTTGAGCGCCTCGTCGAACTGGCCGAGCCTCAGCCGCGTCTGCAGCTCACCCGACGGACACCCGGTGGAGGCGATCAGCCCCTCCGACCACTGCGAGATGGTCTCCTTGTCCATCCGCGGCCACTTCTGCAGCCACCCCTCCGCGTACGCGTCCGAGGACAGCCGGAAGAGATTGTGCAGCCCGGTCTTGTTCGCCGCCCAGATCGTCTTGTGCGTGTAACCACCCGAACCGGAGACGTCGTCGCGCTTCTGGTGCGGCTGGCCCCACTGGATCTTGCGCTTGTTGCGCCGCGACTCCGGCGCCACATACGCCTCGATGCCGATGATCGGCGTCACGCCCGCCTTCTGCGCCGTGTGGAAGAAGTCGTACGCCCCGTGCAGGTTGCCGTGGTCCGACATCGCGATGTGCGTCATGCCCATCTCGTTGCACGCGTTGAACATGTCCTTCAGCCGCGCGGCACCGTCCAGCAGCGAGTACTGGGTGTGAACGTGCAGGTGCGTGAACGGCGGCTTTGACACGGGCTCGGCCTCCAATAGGCAGGGGCGGCGCGGAGCGCCTCGTTGAGGGGCGGTGGTCGGGTGACGGGAGGGCAGCGGTCGACGGGGGCCAGACAGGCTGCGGACAGTCTGGGGGACAGCGTCGAAGTCTATGCCTCAGCACTGACACTCGGAGCGGTGTCCCCCGTACCTTCATCCAGGAGTGGCGGGCACTCCCGCGTACGGTCGGACGTTGAAAAGAAACAGGGGACTGTTCCCCTCAGAAGGCACACCAGTCACCCATGTCACGCACCACCACCTGCACCAGGAGGCACCCAGCGATGTCGGTTCCGCAGCTCAGCGCCGAGCAACGCGGCGAGCAGATCCTCGCCGTCTTCGACACCGCCTTCGGCGAGCTCCTGGCCGCCGACCCGGCCGCCTTCCGTGTGAAGTTCCGGAAGATGGCCGCGTCCGCGTTCGCCTTCTACCGGGGCACGGCGTGCCTCTTCTACCACGACCTGACTGCGGACATCGGGTTCGGCTCGAAGCGGGGCGGCCCGTTCCTGGACGACCGCACCTCGCGCGTGTGGATCCACGGCGACCTGCACGCGGAGAACTTCGGCACGTACATGGACGCCACGGGCCGCCTGATCTTCAACGTGAACGACTTCGACGAGGCGTACGTCGGCCCCTTCACCTGGGACCTGAAGCGCTTCGCGGCCTCCGTGGCCCTGATCGGGTACGCGAAGGCACTCAGCGACGAGCAGATCACCGAGCTGGTGAAGGTGTACGCGGGCGCGTACCGCGAGCGGATCCACGCCATCGCGACCGGAGCCAAGAGCGACGAGGTGCCGCCCTTCACGCTGGACAGCGCCCAGGGCCCGCTGCTGGACGCGCTGCGTGACGCCCGCTCGCTGACCCGCTTCTCGCTGCTGGACTCGATGACGGAGATCCGTGACTTCGAGCGCCGCTTCGCGCCCGGCGGCGGCTCCATCGAGCTGGACGCGGCCACCCGCTACAAGGTCCTGGCCGCCTTCGACGGCTATCTGGAGACGCTCCCGGAGTCGTCGCTGGCCCGCCCCGACTCGTACCGAGTGAAGGACGTCGTGGGCCGTCGCGGCATCGGTATCGGCTCCGCGGGCCTGCCGTCGTACAACATCCTCCTGGAGGGCGCCACGGACGCCCTGGAGAACGATGTGGTGATCTACATCAAGCAGGCCCAGACCCCGGCAGTCTCCCGCCACATCACGGACGCCGCGATCCGTGAGTACTTCCAGCACGAGGGCCACCGCACGGTGATCTCGCAGCGCGCCCTCCAGGCGCACGCCGACCCGTGGCTGGGCTGGACCGAGCTGGACGGCGCGGGCCAGCTGGTCGCCGAGGTCTCGCCGTACGCGGTGGACCTGGACTGGGGCGACATCGACGACCCGGAGGAGATCGCGGCGGTCGTCGGCGACCTCGGCCGGGCGACGGCCACGATGCACGCGGCGGCGGACGACCTGTCCGGCCAGTCCCTGGTGCCGTTCTCCACGGAGCGGGCCATCGACGCGGCGATCGCGGCCGACGAGGACGGCTTCGCGCCGCTCCTGGTGGACTTCGCGCACGAGTACGGGGCACGCGCGCGTGCGGACCACCAGGTCTTCGTGGACCTGTTCCGCAACGGCCGGATCCCCGGCCTGTAGGACCTGACCCTCACAGGGACTCTTTAGGGGTCCCTTACGTGAGTCCGTGGGAGACTCTGCACGCTATGGACATATCCGGGACCCACCTCAGAGCCGTACGCGCGGCGCTGTTCACGGCACTCGTCGTGACGCTCAGCACCGCGTCGCACGTGCTGCTGTCGCGGGTCCCGCTGCCCCTGACCACCGTGGCCGCCCTCGCGGGCGCCGTCTTCGTCGTCGCGTACGCGCTGGCGGGCCGCGAGCGCGGCTTCGGGAGGATCGCGGCACTGCTGATCCCCCTGGAGCTGGCCGCCGACACGGTGTTCACGACGGGCCAGCACGCCTGTTACGGCCGGGCCGGCGGGCCCATAGCGGGCCCGCTGCGCCAGGTCGGCCTCGACGTGCTGTGCGGCAGCGGCAGCGTGGGCGGCCCGCTGACACGGGTCACGGGCGACTCCGGCCGGGCGGCCTCACTCCTCGCCAACGCGGACCCGGGAGCCGCCTGGCTGCTGCTCGCCGCCCACGTCGGCATCGGGCTCCTCGCGGCCGCCTGGCTGCGACGGGGCGAGCGGGCGCTGGCCCAGCTGCTGGGCGCGGCCGTCGCGGCCGGATTCCGGCCGCTGCTGGTGGCCGTCTCGGCGGTGACGGTGCGGCTCGTGCCGGCCGGGCTCCGGATGCCGCGCTCCGTGGTCCGTACGGCCACCGCGCGCACCCTGTTGTACGCGCACTCCCTGGGACGGCGTGGACCGCCGTGCTCGGTCGCTCTCGCCTGAGCGACAGCACCTGAGCACAAGTAGTCCCCCACACGTATCCCGCGTACGACGTGTGCGCGTCCCACATGGAGATCACCAACATGAGCAAGCGGAACAGCCAGGAGGCGAAGAGGGCGGCCCGTGAGCGCCTGCGCGAGGAGCGCGAGCGCCAGGCCAAGCGCGCCAAGGTCAGGCGGCAGCTGATCGTCGCCGGCTCGATGGTCGCGGTCCTCGCGATAGCGGGCGGCGTCGGATACGCCGTCGTGCAGAACAACAAGCCCACGGGGTGGGACAAGGCCGCCGCCGCGAAGGTGGTCGCCCCCGCCAACACCTCGGGCAAGAACGGCACCACCATCGTGATCGGCGACTCCACGTCGAAGAACACGATCCACCTCTTCGAGGACCCGCGCTGCCCGGCCTGCGCCCAGTTCGAGCAGACCGTCGGCGAGACCGTCAACAAGGGCATGCAGGACGGCACCTACAAGCTCTCCTTCACCCTCGGCACCTTCCTGGACGGCAACCTCGGCGGCGAGGGCTCCAAGAACGCGCTGAGCGCGCTCGGCGCCGCGCTGAACGTCAGCACCGACGCGTTCCTGCAGTACAAGACCGCGCTGTACTCGACCAAGTACCACCCGGAGGAAACGACCGACGAGTTCTCCAAGGACAGCTACCTGATCAAGGTGGCCAACACGGTCGACGCGCTGAAGAACAACAAGACCTTCCAGAACGCCGTCGAGAAGGGCACCTACGACGCCTGGGCGATGAAGATGAGCAAGTCCTTCGACGACGACGGCGTCAAGTCGACGCCGACCATCAAGATCAACAACAAGACGATCGAGAACCCGTCCACGGTCGCCCAGTGGGAGACGGCTCTCAAGGACGCGGGCGTCACCAAGTAACCCGAGCAAGTAACCGCCACTCGGGGCGGGTCGGCAGACGCACGGCCGAAGTGCGGGCGAACTCCTCACCGTTCGCCCGCACTTCATGTCGTCAGTCTTACGGAGAGCCCTTACCCGTCAGTAATCTCCGGCCGTGACCAGTCGCATCAGATCTCACGCCAGCCCCGACTCGCCCTCGCCGCGCCGCCGTACGGTCGTCAAGGCCGCCGCGGCGGGCGCCGTCCTCGCGGCCCCGCTGGCCGCCGCGATCCCCGCCCGGGCCGCCCAGGCTCCCGCCTTCCTGCACGGCGTCGCCTCCGGCGATCCGCTGCCCGACGGCGTCCTGCTGTGGACCCGGGTCACGCCCGTACCGGAGGCGGTACCCGGCTCCGGACTCGGCCCGGACGTCGAGGTGAGCTGGACCGTCGCCCTGGACAAGGCGTTCACGACCATCGTCGCCAAGGGTTCGACGACCGCCGGCGCCGCCGCCGACCACACGGTGAAGGCGGACATCCGCGGTCTCGCCCCCGCCACCGACTACTGGTTCCGCTTCTCCGCCGGCGGCACCGACTCCCCCGCCGCGCGCACCCGCACCGCCCCGGCCGCCGACGCCGCCGTGGCCTCCCTGCGCTTCGGCGTGGTCTCCTGCGCCAACTGGGAGGGCGGCTACTTCGCCTCCTACCGCCACCTGGCCGCGCGCGGCGACCTGGACGCGTGGCTGCACCTGGGCGACTACATCTACGAGTACGGCACCGGCGAGTACGGCACGCGCGACACCGTCGTACGCCCGCACGCGCCCACGCACGAGATCCTCACGCTCGCCGACTACCGCACCCGGCACGGCCGTTACAAGACCGACCCGGATCTGCAAGCCCTGCATTCCGCAGCCCCCGTCATCGCCATCTGGGACGACCACGAGATGGCCAACGACGCCTGGTCGGGCGGCGCCGAGAACCACACCGAGGGCACGGAGGGCACCTGGGCCGCCCGCCAGTCCGCGGCCAAGCGGGCGTACTTCGAGTGGATGCCGGTGCGCCCGGCGATCGCCGGTACCACCTACCGCAGGCTGCGCTTCGGCAAGCTGGCCGACCTCTCGCTGCTCGACCTGCGCTCGTTCCGCTCCCAGCAGGTGTCCGTCGGGAACGGCGAGGTCGACGACCCGGACCGTACGATCACCGGCCGCGCCCAGCTCGACTGGCTGAAGGCCGGGCTGAAGGCCTCGGACACGACCTGGCGGCTGGTCGGCAACTCGGTGATGATCGCGCCGTTCGCCATCGGATCGCTCACCGCCGACCTCCTGAAGCCGCTCGCCGAACTCCTCGGACTGCCCAAGGAGGGCCTCGCCCTCAACCCCGACCAGTGGGACGGCTACACCGACGACCGCCGCGAACTCCTCGCCCATCTGCGGGACAACGCGATCCGCAACACGGTCTTCCTCACCGGCGACATCCACATGGCGTGGGCCAACGACGTCCCGCTGAACGCCGGTACGTACCCGCTGTCGGCATCGGCCGCCACGGAGTTCGTGGTCACCTCGGTCACCTCCGACAACCTCGACGACCTCCTCAAGGTCCCCGAGGGCACCGTCACCGCCGTGGCCTCCCCGGTGATCCGGGCCGCCAACCGGCACGTCCACTGGGTCGACACCGACCGGCACGGCTACGGCGTCCTGGACATCACCGCCGAGCGCGCGCAGATGGACTTCTACGTGCTCTCCGACCGCACGAAGGCCGGCGCGACCTCGTCCTGGGCCCGCTCGTACCGCACGCGCAGCGGAACGCAGAAGGTGGAGCGCACGTACGACCCGGTGTGACGGCCAGAGCTTCAGGGTCGGAGCTTCACGGTCACAGCGTTTCGAGGAAGCCGAGCGCCACCTTCCAGGTGGCCTCGGCGGCCTCCGCGTCGTGGTCGGGCAGGTCCGGGTCGGTGTAGAGGTGCCCCGCCCCGCGGTACCGGAAGACCTCGACGTCCGCGCCGATCGCACGCATCCTCAGGTACCAGGCGCTCAGCCAGTCGTCCGGCTCGAAGGGGTCGGGCTCGGCGACGTGCAGCTGGACGGGCAGTTCGTCCACCGAGGCGGTCTCGGCGATGTCCGACGTGCCGTGCAGGAGCAGCAACCCGCGGGCCTTCTCGTCGCCGAGCGCCAGCGTCTGCGCGGTCGCGGCGCCCAGGGAGAAGCCCGCGTAGACGAGCCCGCGCTCCGAGTAGGGCGCCGAGGCCAGGACGGCCCGCTTGAGCAGCTCGTCCTTCCCGATCTCGTCATTGAAGGCCATGCCCTCCTCGACCGAGTCGAACGTCCGCCCCTCGAAGAGGTCGGGCGTCCACACCTCGTGGCCGGCGGCGCGCAGCCGGTCCGCCGCGTCGCGCACCGCGGGTCTGAGGCCATGGGTCGAGTGGAAGAGCATGATGTTCATGCGTTCATGGTGCCAGCCGGGTACGACGGTGCGCGGCCCAAGGGCTGCGGGAGAGCGGCCTCGGCGGTGGCCGTGACAGTGGCCGTACCCACGATGCGGGAGAAGTCACATGTTCATGACCCGTCGAAGCCGGTTACGTTCGGAGGCATGGAGAACGTACTGCGCCCGCTGATCGTCCTCGGCGGCTCGGTCGTGCTCGCTCTGCTCGTCGGGTGGGCCGTGGACCGCCTGCTGCGCAAGGCCGACGAGCGGCACAGCGAGACGCCCTTGTGGGGCCTGCTGCGACGTGGCCGCGTCCCCTTCCAGCTCGTGCTGTGCACGGCCGCGTTGAGAGGCTCCTACGACCAGGTGCACGTCCTGGCGGACCACCGGGCGGCCATCGGCCGGGCCTTGACGCTGGTCCTCATCGGCTCGACCGCGTGGCTTGTGATCAGCATCGCGGCCGCCATCGTCGAGACCACGTACACGCGCTACGCGAGCAGGCACCGCGACCCCGCCCGGATCCGCCGGGTACGGACGCAGGTGACGCTGATCATGCGGGTGGTCACGGCGGTCGTCGGCGTGGTGGCGGTCGCGGCGATGCTGCTGACGTTCCCGGCGATGCGCGCGGCCGGTGCCTCGCTGCTGGCCTCCGCCGGCATCCTGGGCATCGTCGCCGGTGTCGCCGCGCAGTCCACGCTCAGCAACCTCTTCGCGGGGCTCCAGATCGCCTTCGGCGACATGGTGCGGCTCGGCGACGTGGTCGTCGTGGAGGGCGAGTGGGGCACGGTCGAGGAGATCACGCTGACGTTCCTGACGGTGCGCACGTGGGACGAGCGCAGCTTCACGATGCCTGTGTCCTACTTCACGTCGAAGCCGTTCGAGAACTGGTCCCGGGGCGGGGTCCAGATGACCGGCACGATCTTCTTCCACGTCGACCACTCGGCCCCGATGCCCGCGATGCGCGAGAAGCTCCGTGACATCCTGCGCGAGTGCCCGGCCTGGGACGGCCGCGCCTACAACCTGACCGTCACCGACTCGACCCCCACCACCATGGAGGTGCGCGCGCTGGTGACGGCGAAGGACCCGGACGACCTGTGGACGGTGCGCGTCGAGGTCCGCGAACAGCTGATCGGCTGGCTCGCCCGGGAGCACTCCTACGCCCTCCCCCGCGTCAACACGGCCGACGCGGTCCTGCCCCCGAGCCGCATCGACGGCCACCTGGACGGGCGGGCGGACGGTATGCCTCACCGCGTGACACGCAGCCGCGCCCACGAAGCGCCACGTACGGGACCGGGCCGGGGCTGAGTCGGGGCTGAGTCGGGACTGGGTGCGCGGGGGCTCCGGGCCCCCGCACCGGCCCGGCTCTGGCCCGGCTCTGGCTCAGTGCCCGCGTTCCGCGCCGCCGTTGACCTGGATGATCTGCGCGGTGATGTGCCCGGCGGCGTGCGAGGCGAGCCAGTGCAGCGTGCTCGCGACGTCACCCGGGGCACCCGCCCGCCCCGTGGAGGTCTCGGCGACGAGGCGTGCCCTGCGCTCCTCGTCCATGGCGCCGCCGAAGAACTCGGTGTCCTCGATGTAGCCGGGTGCCACCAGGTTCACGGTGATGCCACGCGGCCCCAACCGCCGTGCCAGATCGAAGGCGTACGGGTGCAGGGCGGCCTTGGACCCGGCGTACGCCCCGCTGCCCGAACCGCGGTAGGCGGCGATGGAGCTCAGGAACAGCACACGGCCGCCGGGGTCGGCCAGCCGGTCCTTCAGCGCCTCCGTGAGCAGCACCGCGGTCAGGGTGTTGAGCCCGAAGTTGAGGGTCCAGTCGTGCAGGACGACGTCGAGCGGCTCGTCGCTGTCCACCGTGGGCTCCAGGTTCCCGGAGCCTCCGGCACTGTGGACCAGTACGTCCACGGTGCCGAACTCCCTGGCCACGAACCGCTCCACCCCGCGTACGCCGCTTGGTTTGCTGAGGTCGGCCGCGTAGGTCAGCGCCCCGGGCACCTTCGCCTCCTCGAGCACCTCGGCACGCCGCCCGACCAGCAGCACCCGGTCCCCGTCCGCGGCGAAGACCTGCGCTGCCGCCAGCCCGATCCCCGTACCGCCACCACTGATCACCACGTTGCGAGCCATGGGTTGATCGTACAAAGCCGACCGCCCAAACCGGACGCGCGACCAGCCGTTTCCGGCACCCGCCCTAAAGAGGGCGCCGCATCGCGCGATGGGGTATGTCCGCGTCGGGGAACTCGGCCCCGTACGCCACGTACCCCAATCGCTCGTAGAACCCGAGCGCGTGCGTCTGCGCGTGCAGGTCCACCGCCGCCAGCCCGCGCGCGCGGGCCGCGTCCTCGACGGCCCGCACCAGAGCGGCCCCGACGCCCAGCCCGCGTGCCTCGCGCGTCACGGCGAGCCGCCCGAGCGAGCCCACGGTGACGTCGCCGTCGGTCTTCGCCGCGGCGGCCTCCCCGTACAGCAGCCGCCCCGTGCCGAGCGGCACCCCGTCGTCCCGCACGGCCAGCACGTGCACGGCGTCGGCGTCGTACGTGTCGTACTCGAGGTCCTGAGGGACGCCCTGTTCGACGACGAAGACCTCCTTGCGGACCGCGAAGCACGCCTCACGGTCCGCGGGGTCCTCCGCGACCCGCACCACGTACGAGGAGCCCGCGGACGACGGGTTCATGCGTACGTCTCCTCGTGGACCTGGTCCAGGGCCTTCTGCAGGTCCTCGGGGTAGTCGCTCTCGAACTCGACCCACCGCCCGTCGCCGGGGTGCTCGAAGCCGAGCCGCACCGCGTGCAGCCACTGGCGGGTCAGCCCGAGCCGCTTGGCGAGCGTCGGGTCGGCGCCGTACGTCAGGTCGCCCACGCACGGGTGCCGGTGGGCCGACATGTGGACGCGGATCTGGTGGGTGCGCCCGGTCTCCAACTTGATGTCGAGCAGGGAGGCGGCGCGGAACGCCTCGACGAGGTCGTAGTGCGTGACGGACGGCTTGCCCTCGGCCGTGACCGCCCACTTGTAGTCGTGGTTCGGGTGCCGGCCGATGGGTGCGTCGATCGTGCCGCTCGTCGGGTCCGGGTGGCCCTGGACCAGCGCGTGGTAGCGCTTGTCGACCGTGCGCTCCTTGAACTGGCGCTTGAGGAACGTGTACGCGTACTCCGACTTGGCCACCGCCATCAGGCCCGACGTGCCCACGTCGAGACGGTGCACGATGCCCTGGCGCTCCGCGGCGCCCGACGTCGAGATCCGGTACCCGGCGGCGGCGAGTCCACCGATGACCGTGGGGCCGCTCCAGCCGGGGCTCGGGTGGGCGGCGACACCGACCGGCTTGACGATCACGACCACGTCGTCGTCATCGTGCACGATCTCCATGCCCTCGACCGGCTCGGCGACGATCTGCACGGGCGCGGGCGCCTGCGGCATCTCGACCTCCAGCCAGGACCCGCCGCGCACACGCTCGGACTTGCCGACCGTCGTGCCGTCGACCAGCACCTTGCCTGCCGCGGCCAGCTCGGCGGCCTTGGTACGAGAGAACCCGAACATGCGGGAGATGGCGGCGTCGACGCGCTCGCCCTCCAGTCCGTCGGGCACGGGCAGGGTACGGATCTCGGGAAGCGTGCTCACCCGTCGAGTATGCCGGACGGGCCCGGCACCTCCGACCGGGCCCTGTGGACAACCGCTCAGTCCTTGTGGACGGTCCCGTCCGGGTCGAGGCCACGGAACGACAGCAGGACGATCAGGATGCCGCCGCAGACGATCGCGGAGTCGGCGAGGTTGAAGACCGCGAAGCCCTTGGGGGCGATGAAGTCCACCACCGCTCCCTCGAAGACGCCGGGCGAGCGGAAGATACGGTCGGTGAGATTGCCCAGCGCGCCACCGAGCAGCAGCCCGAGCGCGATGGCCCAGGGCAGGCTGTAGAGCTTGCGTGCGAGACGGATGATCACCACGATCACGGATGCCGCGATCACGGTGAAGATGATGGTGAAGGCCTCGCCGAAGCCGAAGGCCGCGCCCGCGTTGCGGATCGCCTCGAACTTCAGCCACTCCCCGATGATCTCGATCGGCTCGTGGTGCTCCAGCTTGGCGACCACGATCATCTTGCTGACCAGGTCCAGGGCGTACGCGAACGCGGCGACGGCGAACAGCACGGCGATCCGGCGCCTGCCCCTGGGCTGCTCGGCCTCGCCCGCCGTCTCCTCAGCCCCGGCCGACGGCCCCTCCGGGGCCCCCGTCTCCCCGGAGCCGGACCGCTCGCCCGAAGCCGCCTGCCCGACGGACTGCTCCGGCTCTGCTCCCGCCCCTGGGGTGTCCGGCGTACCGATGATGCGCTCCGCCTCTGCCACGTGAGTCCCTCAACCTAGGTGCCTGACTGAGGACGAGAGTACGTCACCGCCTACGGGAGGACGTGCTCAGTCGGCGCTCAGGGGCGACGTTCCTGCTTCTGCTTGCACTCGACGCACAGGGTGGCCCTCGGGAAGGCCTGCATGCGTGCCTTGCCGATGGGGTTGCCGCAGCTCTCGCACAGCCCGTACGTGCCCGCGTCGAGCCTCTCCAGGGCGCGCTCGGTCTGGTCGAGCATCTCGCGCGCGTTGTGGGCGAGCGACATCTCGTGCTCGCGCGTGATGTTCTTGGTGCCGGTGTCGGCCTGGTCGTCGCCCGCGCCGTCCCCGGAGTCCCGCATCAGGCCCGCGAGGGCCCGCTCGGAGTTGTCGAGCTCGGTGCGCAGCCGCGTCGCCTCGGACTGCAGTTCCGCACGGGCCTCGTCGACCTCCTCCGGGGTCCAGGGGTCCTCACCGGGGCGTACCGCGAGCTCGCCGGGTTCCACCGCCGCGATCCGTGCCTTGGGCACGGCCGTGGGCTTCTTGGCCGCAGTGGCCGTGCCAGGAGTCTTCTTCGCAACCACTGTCGTGGCTCCCGTCGTCTTCGCGGCCTGGGCCGCACCCGCCTTCTTGGCCGTGCTCTTCTTGGCCGCGCCCTTCACGGAGGCGTTCTTCCCGGTGCCTCCGGTGGCCGCGGCGCCCTTCTTGGCGTCGGGCCTCTTCGCAGTGGCCTTCTTCGCCGCCGCCTTCCTGCCGACCGCTTTCTCTCGCACCGGTGTGCCGGCCCCTTCCTCCCCACCCGCCTTCGTCGAAACCTCCCCCGCGGAAGACGCCACCTTCTTGGCGCCCGCTTTCCCTCCACCCACCTTCTTGGCCGCCGCCTTCGCAACGCCCGCTTTCCCGGCCGCCGCCTTCGCAGCACCCACCTTCCCGCCGACCGCCTCGCCGGCCTCTTCCTTCGCGGCCGCTGTCTTTCCGGGCCCCGTCTTCCTGGAGACCGTCTTCGTGGCGCTCGCCTTCTTCCCGGCCGCTTTCGCCGCGCTGGTCCTGGCGGCACCCGTCTTCCCGGGGTCCTCCCGCCGCGCGGCCGATTTCGTTCCGGCCTCCTTGACGGCGGCCGAGCCCACGCCGGCCGGCCCGGCGGCACCGGTCCGCCCGGCCTCCGCCGACGCCGGCGTCACCTCTCGCACCGTCTTCACCGACCTGGCCTCACGCACGCCGGGGGCCTTCCGCGTGCTCTTCTTGCCGCCCACACCCTTGGCCACCGCACCGCGGGAGGCATCCGCGGCCGTGGACCTTCCGGTCGCCGACTGCTGTACGGCGGTCTTCTTCGCCACCATGGCCGGCCCCTTCACAAATTGTGATCTTGCTCGTGAATCGTGCTGGGACGATAAATCGACTTGAGTCCCGCGGCAACGGGGCACACCGCCCGATTCGCCCGCCCCGCGGATGCCCCGCGGCGAGCCTGCATGCGTTGTGCCCAGCTCCCCGCCGGGTAATCCGCCGGACCGGGCGTCCCAGGATCCGGACGCGGGACCGGTGCCATTCGGGTCAGCGCGCGGCCACGCACTGCCACTGCCGCGCAGCGGCCGGGCCCGGAAATCCGGTCGGCCGCTGTCCCCGAGGCGCCGTACACTGGGCGGAGCGAAAAGCGTGGATGGGGACGAGTAGCGCCGCACGCAGCCATGAGCGACCCGGGGACGGTGGAAGCCCGGGGGCGAGCGCGACGTGAAGATCACCCCGGAGCCGCCGGAGGAAAGCCGACGCGAGAAGCCGGGCAGCACAGCAGCCAGGGCACCCGCCGCAGCGAGTAGAACCGGCTTCGCGATCCCAATGAGGGGGCTCGTCGGTGCGCACCAGGCACTGAGGGGCCAAGGAGGGTGGTACCGCGGGAGCGCGCCGCACACGGCGTCCGGAGAAAGAAGGCTCTCGTCCCTCCGACGGAAGGCAGAAAGTCCGTTGGAGGAAGCTCGCTGATGACAGCGCCGACGTACCGCCAGGTGCCCGCCCAGGTCGACCTGCCCGCGCTCGAGCACGCGGTGCTCGACTTCTGGCGCGAGCAGAAGATCTTCGCCAAGAGCCTGGAACAGTCCGAGGGCCGCCCCGAGTGGGTGTTCTACGAGGGCCCGCCCACCGCGAACGGCATGCCGGGCGCCCACCACATCGAGGCCCGCGTCTTCAAGGACGTCTTCCCCCGCTTCCGCACCATGCGCGGCTACCACGTGGCCCGCAAGGCCGGCTGGGACTGTCACGGCCTCCCGGTGGAGCTGGCGGTCGAGAAGGAGCTCGGCTTCAGCGGCAAGCAGGACATCGAGGCGTACGGCATCGCCGAGTTCAACGCCAGGTGCCGCGAGTCCGTGACCCGGCACACCGACGCCTTCGAAGAGCTCACGACCCGGATGGGTTACTGGACCGACCTGAACGACCCGTACCGCACGATGGACCCCGGGTACATCGAGTCGGTCTGGTGGTCGCTCAAGGAGATCTTCAGCAAGGGCCTGCTGGTCCAGGACCACCGCGTCGCCCCCTGGTGTCCGCGCTGCGGCACGGGCCTGTCGGACCACGAGCTGGCGCAGGGCTACGAGACGGTCGTCGACCCCTCGGTGTACGTCCGTTTCCCGCTCACCTCCGGTCCGCTCGCGGGCGAGGCCGCGCTCCTGGTGTGGACGACCACGCCGTGGACCCTGGTGTCCAACACCGCGGTCGCCGCCCACCCCGACGTCACCTACGTCGTGGCCACGAACGGCGAGGAGAAGCTCGTCGTCGCCGAGCCGCTTCTCGCCAAGGCCCTCGGCGAGGGCTGGGAGACCACGGGCCAGACCTTCACGGGCGCCGAGATGGAGCGCTGGTCGTATCAACGTCCGTTCGAGCTCGTGGAGTTCCCGAGCGTCAGCGAGGGAACCAATGGACACAGCCCGCAGGACGCCCACTACGTGGTGAACGCCGAGTACGTCACGACCGAGGACGGTACGGGTCTGGTCCACCAGTCCCCCGCCTTCGGTGAGGACGACCTCAGGGTCTGCCGCGCGTACGGCCTGCCGGTGGTGAACCCGGTCCGCCCCGACGGCACGTTCGAGGAGGACGTTCCCCTGGTCGGCGGGGTCTTCTTCAAGAAGGCGGACGAAAAGCTCACCGAGGACCTCCAGCAGCGCGGTCTGCTCTTCAAGCACATCCCGTACGAGCACAGCTACCCGCACTGCTGGCGCTGCCACACCGCGCTCCTCTACTACGCGCAGCCGTCCTGGTACATCCGCACCACGGCCGCCAAGGACCGCCTCCTCCAGGAGAACGAGAAGACCAACTGGTTCCCGGAGTCGGTCAAGCACGGCCGCTACGGGGACTGGCTGAACAACAACATCGACTGGGCCCTGTCCCGAAACCGCTACTGGGGCACCCCCCTGCCGATCTGGCGCTGCGAAGAGGACCACCTCACCTGCGTCGGCTCCCTCGCCGAGCTCACCGAGCTGACCGGCACCGACCAGTCGGGCCTCGACCCGCACCGCCCGTACATCGACGAGGTCACCTTCGCCTGCCCCCACGACGGCTGCGGCAGCACGGCCACGCGCGTACCCGAGGTCATCGACGCCTGGTACGACTCGGGCTCGATGCCGTTCGCACAGTGGGGCTACCCGTACAAGAACAAGGAACTGTTCGAGGCCCGCTACCCGGCGCAGTTCATCTGCGAGGCCATCGACCAGACCCGCGGCTGGTTCTACACGCTGATGGCGGTCGGCACACTGGTCTTCGACAAGTCGTCGTACGAGAACGTGGTGTGCCTCGGCCACATCCTCGCCGAGGACGGCCGCAAGATGTCCAAGCACCTGGGCAACATCCTGCAGCCGATCCCGCTCATGGACCAGCACGGCGCCGACGCCGTCCGCTGGTTCATGGCGGCCGGCGGTTCCCCGTGGGCGGCACGCCGCGTGGGCCACGGCACCATCCAGGAGGTCGTCCGCAAGACGCTCCTCACCTACTGGAACACGGTCGCCTTCCAGGCCCTGTACGCGCGCACGTCGAGCTGGGCGCCGTCCGAGGCGGACCCGGCCCCGGCCGACCGCCCGGTCCTGGACCGCTGGCTGCTGTCCGAGCTCCACGCGCTCACCGACCAGGTGACACAGGCCCTCGACGCCTACGACACCCAGCGGGCCGGCAAGCTCCTGTCGGCGTTCGTCGACGATCTTTCCAACTGGTACGTACGCCGCTCGCGCCGCCGTTTCTGGCAGGGCGACAAGGCGGCCCTGCGCACCCTTCACGAGGTCGTCGAGACGGTCACGAAGCTGATGGCCCCGCTGACCCCGTTCATCACCGAACGGGTCTGGCAGGACCTGGTCGCGCCGGTGTCCCCGGGCGCCCCGGAGTCGGTGCACCTGTCCTCCTGGCCGGAGGCCGACCTCACCGCCATCGACCCGGAGCTGTCGAAGCAGATGGTGCTGGTGCGCAGGCTCGTGGAGCTGGGCCGTGCCACGCGCGCGGAGTCGGGCGTCAAGACGCGTCAGCCGCTGTCGCGCGCACTGGTGGGGGCGGCCGGCTTCGAGTCGCTCAACCCCGAGCTGCACACGCAGATCACGGAGGAGCTGAACGTGAGCTCGCTGGCGTCGCTGAGCGAGGTCGGGGGCTCACTGGTGGACACCACCGCGAAGGCGAACTTCCGCGCGCTGGGCAAACGCTTCGGCAAGCGGGTCCAGGACGTCGCCAAGGCCGTCGCGAACGCCGACGCGGCCGCCCTGTCCCTCGCCCTGCGCGAGGGCACGGCCTCGGTCGAGGTCGACGGCGAGACGATCACCCTGTCCCCGGACGAGGTGATCATCACGGAGACCCCGCGCGAGGGCTGGTCCGTGGCGTCCGACTCGGGTGCGACGGTGGCCCTGGACCTGGCGATCACCGAGGAGCTGCGCCGCGCGGGCCTCGCCCGTGACGCGATCCGCCTGATCCAGGAGGCCCGCAAGAACAGCGGCCTGGATGTGGCGGACCGGATCGCGCTGCGCTGGACCTCCGGTGACGCCGCTGTCACCGAGGCCCTGTCCGAGCACTCCGGGCTGATCTCCGACGAGGTCCTCGCCACGGACTTCGCCTCCGGCGGGGCGGACGATTCGTACGGTGAGCCGTTCACCGATGAGGGGCTCTCGTTGACGTTCCGTCTGCGCAAGATCGGCTGAGGCGGTTCGTTTGCTGCGGGCCGGTTGTGGCTGGTCGCGCCCACGCGGCGGAGCCCCATAACTTCACAGCCCCGCGCCCCTTGAAAGCCCAGGGCCCGAGTTCCTGTCGGAACTCGGGCCCTGGGCGTCTCATCACCCCCGGCCCCCGCCCCCAGAACCACCCTCATTCCGGACACGTCGCACGAAAAAACGAGACCCCCGGAAAATCCGGGGGTCTCGCCTTGAACGCTGCCGACGCCTGAGGCGTACTAGAGGCCGATCAGTTGTCGTCCTCGTCGATCAGGAAGCCGCGCATCGGCGACGGCGCCTGGCCCATGGGCGACGGGCCCTGGGGGCGGACCGGCGCCATCGGCTGGGTCATGGCCGGGGACATCTGCTGCTGGCCGCCGTAGGAGGGCGCGGACGGGGACGGGCCGCTGCCCATGCCGCCGCCACCCATGCCACCGCTGCCCATGCCGCCACCCATCGTCTGGTTGCCTCCGTACGACGGGGCGCTCGCGCCGGCCGGGGCCATGGAAGGCGCCGGGGACGGCGGCAGAGAGGCCGCGGCCGGAGTGCGCGGCGGAGCCAGCGAGTCGTCGGCCTGGGTCTCCAGCTGACGCAGCTGCGACTCCAGGTACGACTTCAGACGGGTGCGGTACTCGCGCTCGAAGCCGCGCAGGTCCTCGACCTTGCGCTCCAGCGTGGCGCGGGCGGACTCCAGGGAGCCCATCGCGACACGGTGCTTCTCCTGCGCGTCCCGCTCCAGGGCGTCCGCCTTGGCGCGGGCGTCGCGCTCCAGACCCTCGGCACGGCTGCGCGCCTCACCGACGATCTTGTTGGCCTCGGAACGGGCCTCGGCGATCGCCTGGTCGGCGGTCTGCTGGGCCAGCGAGAGCACACGCGCGGCGCTGTCGCCGCCGGGGCCCTGACCGGGCAGACCGGGGCCGGGGCCACCGGGGCCGCCCATCGGACCGCCGGGGCCACCCATGGGACCGCCCATGGGGCCACCCATCTGCTGCTGCATCGGGCCGCCCTGGCCCATCGGGCCCTGACCCATCGGCCCCTGACCCATGGGGCCGGGACCCTGCTGACCCTGACCGCCCGGGCCCGCGGGCAGCTGCGGGGCACCGCTCGGCAGCTGGGGCGGACCACCCATGGGGCCACCCATCTGCTGCTGCGGCGGGCCCGATATCCCGGCGGGTACGGGAGCGCCCGGACCGCGCATGCCCTGCTGCGGCATACCCTGCTGCTGGTCCTGGGGACCGGGGCCGCCGGGACCCTCCGGGGGCTTGCGCATGTTCTGCTGGTTCTGCGCGGCGGCACGCGTCGCGGCGGCCAGCTTGGCGCGCAGATCCTCGTTCTCGCGGAGCAGGCGCGTCAGTTCGGCTTCGACCTCGTCGAGGAAGGCATCGACCTCGTCCTCGTCATAGCCTTCTCGGAGGCGGACGGTCGTGAACTGCTTGTTCCGCACGTCCTCGGGGGTCAACGGCATCTCTTCACCTCAACGTAGTCATCGGCAGTCGGCAAGACCGTATCGTCCACCGTCACCTCGCGAGATTCGTCACGACGGAGATCAGGATGTAGACGGTGATCATCAGTACGAAGAAGGACAGGTCAAGTGCCACGCCCCCGAGACGTAGCGGCGGGATGAACCGCCGCAGAAGCTTGAGCGGTGGATCAGTGACAGTGTAGGTGGCCTCCAGAACGACCACCATCGCCTTGCCGGGTTGCCATGAGCGGGCGAACTGGAACACATAGTCCATGACCAACCGGAAGATCAGCACGATGAGGAAACACATCAGCGCGACATAGAGCACCTGCCAAACCACGCTCATGATCCGTGCTTCCCTCTCCCCTGTTCCGTACTTCGTTCCGGTCGTGCGTCTCAGCTCTGGTTGAAGAACCCGCCCTCTGCGATGCGGGCCTTGTCCTCCGCCGTGACATCGACGTTAGCAGGCGACAACAGGAACACCTTCTGCGTCACCCTCTCGATGCTGCCGTGAAGACCAAACACCAAACCAGCCGCAAAGTCGACAAGTCGCTTCGCGTCTGTGTCATCCATCTCAGTCAAGTTCATGATCACCGGGGTGCCCTCACGGAAGTGTTCCCCGATGGTACGGGCCTCGTTGTAGGTCCGCGGGTGCAACGTGGTGATCCGGTAAGGCTCTCGCTCGGACACGACCTTGGGCATGATCACCGGTGCGTTCTTCTCCAGACTCTGGCGTTCTTGTGTGATGGATGCCACGGGCGCGATCCGGGCGGGTCGCGACGATTCGGCAGGCAGTGAGGCGGAATGCGCCGCAGGCTCACGCTGCACGGAGGGCTGCACGACTCTTACCGATTCGTCCCGTTGTGGTGGATGTGACTGGTGGGGCGGTTCATGCCGCCGGCGGTCGCGCTCGGGCTCCGGATCGAGCTCGGGTTCGAAGTCGTCGTCGGGGTCGAAACCGCGGCCGTCGTACCCATCGTCCTCCACGAGGCCGAGGTAGACCGCCATCTTGCGCATCGCGCCGGCCATGCTCTGAGTCCTCCGCTCTGTGGTGGATCGACCGACTTCTTGCCAAGTGCCCGCGATCCACGAGGTCGTTATGCCCGCTATCAGCGGTAATGACCATATTTTCTGCTGTGGTCCGACTTCTTGGCGACGTTACCCGAGCCTGGGGCGGACTCCGAGTACCGCCGTACCGACGCGCACATGTGTCGCCCCGGCCGCCACGGCCTGTTCGAGGTCCGCACTCATCCCTGCCGAGACCATGTTCGCAGCCGGATGAGCTCGGCGCAGTACGGTCGACAAATCCATCAGCCGCTCGAACGCCGCCTGTTGGCGACCCACGTACGGCCCGGTGAGCGGCGCGACGGTCATCAGTCCGTCCAGCCGCAGCCCCGGCGAACCCGCGACGAGGTCGCCCAACTCCTCGATTCCGCCAGGCCCCACACCTCCTCGCTCACCACGGCCGCTCTCCTCCGCGTCGAGCGCGACCTGGAGGAGACATCCCACCTCACGCCCGGCCCGTACGGCCTCCTTCGACAGAGTTGTGACGAGCTTGGAACGATCGACGGACTGCACGAGATCCGCGTAACCCACCACAGAACGAACTTTGTTGGTCTGCAATTGACCCACGAAATGCCAGCTAAGCGGAAGATCCGAACATTCCGCGGCCTTGGGTGCCGCGTCCTGGTCCTTGTTCTCGGCGACATGCCGCACGCCCAGCTCCGACAGGGCTCGGACATCGGCGGCGGGGTAGGTCTTGGTGACCACGATCAAGGTCACTTCCTCGCGCCCCCGCCCGGCCGCCGCGCACGCGGCCGCGATGCGGTCCTCCACCTTCGCCAGGTTCGCGGCGAGTTGAGCTTTACGGTCCGTCATGCCCATCAGTCCAGCCAGACATATCCCGCGAGTCGCCCCGTGGTGCGGTCGCGGCGGTACGAGAAGTGATCGCGCGACTCCAGCGTGCACACCGGCGACTGCTCCCGATCGCGCACCCCGAGCCGCTCGAGCTGGGCGTGCACTCCGGCGCTCACATCGACCGCGGGCGTGCCCCAACTCGTTTCGGCGTACGCCGCCGGCTCGACGGCGGACACCTCGGCGCGCATCGCCTCGGGTACCTCGTAGCAACGGCCGCAGACGGCGGGCCCGGTGCGGGCGACGATCCGGGACGGCTCGGCACCGAGTTCCACCATGGCGCGTACGGCGGCGGGCACGACCCCCGCGATCATGCCGGGCCGTCCCGCGTGTGCGGCTGCGGCGACCCCCGCGACGGGGTCGGCGAGCAGCACGGGGGTGCAGTCGGCGGTGAGCACGGCGAGGGCGAGTCCGCGCCGGGTGGTGACGACGGCGTCGACGCCCGGCACGTCCGACGAGCCCCACGGCCCGTCGACCACCGCCACGTCCGGCCCGTGCACCTGGTTCATCCAGACCACCTCGGCCGGGTCGAGGCCCAGCGACTTGGCGGCCAGCTCCCGGTTGGTCCGCACGGCGTCGGGGTCGTCTCCGACCGCCCCGCCGAGATTGAGCTCCTCGTACGGAGCGGCGCTCACCCCGCCCCACCGGTCGGTGAAGGCGAAGTGCGCGCCACTCGCCGAGGTCGCGGCGTCACGCCGTGCTATCACTTGAGGAAGTCCGGCACGTCCAGTTCCTCGGCCCCGCTGTCCGTGTAGGACCGGGACGGCGGGACCGGCGGGGAGACCGACAGGTCCTTCACCGGTTCCGGCTTGACCTCCGGCTCCTCCTTCGGCTTGACGCTGCCGAGCGAGCCGAAGGACGGGCGGCTCTCGGAGGGGCGTGCGGGCGTCGGCTCCTCGCGCTTGGAGGACGAGCCCAGGACGTTGTCCCGCTTGGACGGGGGCTGGCCGCCGTCGAAGCCGGCCGCGATCACCGTGACCCGCACCTCGTCGCCGAGGGCGTCGTCGATGACCGCACCGAAGATGATGTTGGCCTCGGGGTGCGCGGCCTCACTGACCAGCTGGGCGGCCTCGTTGATCTCGAACAGACCGAGGTCGGAGCCGCCGGAGATGGAGAGCAGCACGCCCCGGGCGCCGTCGATGGACGCCTCCAGGAGCGGCGAGGAGATCGCCATCTCGGCCGCGGCCACCGCGCGGTCGTCACCGCGGGCCGAGCCGATGCCCATGAGGGCCGAACCGGCCTCGGACATCACGGACTTGACGTCGGCGAAGTCGAGGTTGATCAGGCCGGGCGTGGTGATGAGGTCGGTGATGCCCTGGACACCGGAGAGCAGGACCTGGTCGGCCGACTTGAAGGCGTCGAGGACCGAGACCTGGCGGTCCGAGATGGACAGCAACCGGTCGTTCGGGATGACGATGAGGGTGTCGACCTCTTCGCGCAGCTCGGCGATGCCGTCCTCGGCCTGGTTGGCGCGGCGCCGTCCCTCGAAGGTGAACGGGCGGGTCACCACGCCGATGGTGAGGGCGCCGAGCGAGCGGGCGATGTTGGCCACGACGGGCGCGCCGCCGGTGCCGGTGCCGCCGCCCTCGCCCGCCGTCACGAAGACCATGTCGGCCCCCTTGAGGACCTCCTCGATCTCCTCGCGGTGGTCCTCGGCGGCCTTGCGGCCGACGGCCGGGTTGGCTCCGGCGCCGAGTCCGCGGGTGAGTTCACGGCCGACGTCGAGTTTGACGTCGGCGTCGCTCATCAACAGCGCCTGGGCGTCGGTGTTGATCGCGATGAACTCGACACCCTTGAGACCGACCTCGATCATTCGGTTGATGGCATTGACACCACCGCCGCCGACACCGATGACCTTGATGACTGCGAGGTAGTTCTGCGGTGCTGCCACGTCGAAGGCCTCTCGCCTCGATTTACGGGTCGTCACTTCGCGGCTGCCCACGACGCGACGACGGATGCCGATGGGGACGGTCCGTATCGCCGACCCGAACCCTAACCCTGAAGTTTAGGGTTACCAGTGTGCCTGTTCCCTTGACTCTTCCGAACAGGACACTAAGTCGACAAGTGGCGCCCGTTCAACGAACACGCCGAACCTCCCGTTTTTCTTTTCACCCTATGTGATCAGCCGTAGCAGTGCCCAACCAGGGTGCTGGCCTGCGCTGATGTGCGTCAACTCACTGATGACGCGGGGGCCGTGGGAACACTCACGTCGAAGTGCCGTGCGTCGGGGGCGGCTTTCATCAGAGCGGTGAGCGTTCGAGCCTTCGCGCGACCCTTCTCGCTACTGCCCCACGTGACGGTCCGGCCGTCGGTCAACTCCAGCGAGATGGAGTCGTAGGAACGGACCTTGACAAGTCGGGCGCTCCGCGCGACGGCGACCGGAATGTCCCCGGCGACGCGCACCGCGGCCCGCATCAGCCGGTCGGCGCCGAAACGGCGCAGGGCCACGGAGCGCGCGAGCTCCATTTCAAGAGTCGGCACGCCCTTCGGGGGTTCCGAAACCGTGGCGAATCGCACGCCTTTGGCGTCCACTTCGGCGTACTTGCCCCCGTTTCCGGGGTTTTCGACAATCAGAACCGGAGTACGTTCGACCACTTTCACGTCGATTCCGTGGGGCCAGTCACGGACGACCTCAACCGAGTCAATTCGGGGCAATTTCTGACGCAGTCGGGCCTCAATCTCATCGGTGTCGACGGAAATCAAGGGCGCCCCGAGGGGCACGTCGGCCGTCTCGTCCACCTGAGCCTGGGTCAGGACACGCGTCCCCGAGACGGATACACGCTCCACGCGCAGCCACGAGGAGCCGTACAGCACCCACACGGTGAACGCGCCGAGCAACACCAGGGCGAGAGAAAGGATGATGAGCCTACGAGAGCCGGGGAGCCTCCAGACGGGAGACGGGCCGGACCGGACATCGTCGTCGGCGTCACGCTCGGCGGTCGTCGGTCCGGCCACTGACCCTCTCTTTCCTGGCTCGGTTCACCTCCGGGGCGCCTCAGCCGGTGTCGAGAGCCCGACCGTGCTCAGCCCTTCGGGCCTCCGCGCGCTCGCGCTCTCGACACCGGCGCGCCCCTTAGGCTCACTCGCCGATGCGTTACTGGCGGTGACGCGAGGCGATCGCCTCGTACACCATGCCGACGAGCAGCTCATCGGCGTCCCGGCGGCCGAACTCGCTGGCGGCGCGGGACATCTCGAACAGCCGGTGCGGATCGGCGAGCACCGGCAGGACGTTCTGCTGCACCCACTGGGGTGTGAGTTCCGCGTCGTCGACCAGCAGGCCGCCGCCGGCCTTGACCACCGGCTGGGCGTTCAGCCGCTGTTCGCCGTTGCCGATGGGCAGCGGGACGTACGCGGCCGGGAGCCCGACGGCGGAGAGTTCGGCGACGGTCATCGCGCCCGCGCGGCACAGCATCATGTCGGCCGCGGCGTACGCGAGGTCCATCCGATCCAGGTACGGTACCGGGAGATACGGGGGCATACCCGGCATCTGGTGCACCTGCGGCAGTTCGTTCTTCGGGCCGACCGCGTGCAGGATCTGGATGCCCGCCTGCTGGAGGTACGGCGCGACCTGCTGGACCACCTCGTTGAGGCGGCGGGCGCCCTGCGAGCCGCCGGAGACGAGCAGCGTCGGCAGGGCGGGGTCGAGCCCGAAGGCGGCGCGGGCCTCGGGGCGGACCCGGGCGCGGTCCAGGGTGGCGATGGAGCGGCGCAGCGGGATGCCGATGTAGCGGGAGCCGCGCAGCTTGCTGTCCGGGGTGGAGACGGCGACCTGGGCCGCGTACCGCGAGCCGATCTTGTTGGCCAGGCCCGGCCGGGCGTTGGCCTCGTGGATGACGATCGGCACACCGAGGCGCTTGGCGGCGAGGTAGCCGGGCAGGGCGACGTAACCACCGAAGCCGACGACGGCGTCCGCCTTGGTGCGCTCCAGGATCTGCTCGGTCGCCTTGATCGTGCCGCGCAGCCGTCCGGGCACGGTGATCAGCTCGGGCGTCGGCTTGCGTGGCAGGGGCACGGCGGGGATCAGCGCGAGTTCGTAGCCGCGCTCGGGCACCAGTCGGGTCTCGAGGCCGCGCTCCGTGCCCAGGGCCGTGATCCCGACGGACGGGTCCTGCCTGCGCAGCGCGTCCGCGAGGGCGAGCGCGGGCTCGATGTGACCGGCGGTTCCGCCACCGGCGAGGACGACATGCACCGAAATTCACCGCTCTCCGGACGGACGCGCCACCCGGGCACGCCGTCGCATCGTGTTCCATCTCCGAGGCCCCGGAGGGCCTCCAGCCCGCTTTCTACCAAAGCGAGGTTGCCGCATGGCAAGCGCCGCCCGCGCAGCGGGCTCGTCGCGTGCGAAGGCGATCAGCAACCCGATGGCGAACATGGTCGGCAGCAGGGCGGATCCCCCGTAGGAGAACAGCGGGAGCGGGACTCCGGCGATCGGCAGCAGACCGAGCACCGCACCGACGTTGATCACCGCCTGAGCGGTGATCCAGGTCGTCACGCCTCCCGCGGCATACCTCACGAAGGGGTCCTCCGTGCGTCCGGCCACGCGGATACCCGCATAGCCTAGAGCCGCGAAGAGGGCGAGCACCGACAGCGTCCCCGCGAGGCCCAGTTCCTCACCAGTGACGGCGAAGATGAAGTCGGTGTGCGCTTCCGGTAGTTGGCCCCATTTCTCCACACTGGCGCCAAGACCGGAACCGAAGAGTCCGCCGGACGCGAGCGCGTAGATGCCGTGCACGGCCTGCCAGCACTGATTGGCGTCGGTGGAGCCGAGACAGGTCAGCCGGGCCATGCGGTTGGGGCTGGTCTTGATGAGGATCACGCCGATCAGCGCGGCCACGGACAGCACGCCCACGAAGAGCCGGGTGGGCGCCCCCGCGATCCACAGCAGGCCGAACAGGATGGCCGTGAGGATGATCGCGGTCCCCATGTCGCCGCCCAGCATGATCAGCCCGAGCAGCATGAACGTCACCGGAACGAGCGGCACCAGCATGTGCTTCCACTGCGTCAGCAGCCGCTTGTCCTGCTTGCGAGCGAGCAGGTCGGCACCCCACAGCACCAGCGCGAGCTTGCCGAACTCGCTGGGCTGGATCTGGAAGGAGCCGCCGAGCGAGATCCAGTTCTGGTTGCCGTTGACCGCCATCCCTATCCCGGGGATCTGGACCAGGATCATCAGGAAGACCGAACCGGCCAGGATCGGGTACGCCAGCGCCCGGTGCAGCTTCACCGGCATCCGCGAGGCCAGCAGCAGCAGCCCGGCCCCGATCGCGGCGGCCAGGAACTGCTTGCGGAAGAAGTACGACCCCGGCAACGACAGCTGCAGCGCGGTGATCTGCGAGGCCGAGTACACCATCACCAGGCCCAGGACGGTGATCAGCAGACTGCCGCCCAGGATCAGGTAGTACGCGGTGAGCGGCCGGTCCCAGGCCCGCCGGGCCCGCGTGTACAGCCGCCGTACGGGGTTGTCGCGCGGAGGACGGGGAACGGGGGGCCGGCGGGTGACGCGCTGGAGGGGTGGACGGCCGGTACGGCTACTGACCATCAGCGACCCCCAGCGCCGCACCGCCGGCAGACGGCCGCCGACGAAACTCCAGCCACATCCGTGTCACGCGTACCCTCCCAGGTCCACCCGGCGCCGCCGCCAGGCAAGGCGACCCGGGTCAGCCGTCGGCAGACGCGAGTTCGCGGACGGCCTCCGCGAACGCGTCCCCGCGCTTGTTGTAGTTGACGAACATGTCCATGGAGGCACAGGCAGGAGCCAGCAGCACCGTGTCGCCCGCTCGCGCGAGCGCTCGCGCCTCCCGGACGGCCGCGAACATCGCCCCAGTGTCGGTCCGGTCGAGGTCCACGACGGGCACTTCGGGCGCGTGTCGCGCCAGCGCTTCCCGGATCAGGCCCCGGTCGGCACCGATCAGCACGACGCCGCGAAGTCGCTTTGCCGACTTGGCGACCAGCTCGTCGAAGCTCGCCCCCTTGGCCAGGCCGCCCGCGATCCACACGATCGACTCGTAGGCGGCCAAGGAGGCTTCCGCCGCATGCGTGTTGGTGGCCTTGGAGTCGTCCACGTACGCGACTCCGTCCACGTCCGCCACGTGCTCGATGCGGTGCGCGTCCGGCCGGAAGGCCCGCAGGCCGTCCCGTACGGCCTGCGGGGGCACCCCGAAGGCGCGGGCGAGGGCCGCGGCGGCGAGGGCGTTGGCGATGTTGTGCGGGGCGGGCGGGTTGACGTCGTCGACCTCGGCGAGCTCCTGGGCGTTCTTCTGCCGGTTCTCGACGAAGGCGCGGTCGACGAGGATGCCCTCGACGACACCGAGTTGGGACGGCCCGGGCGTGCCCAGCGTGAAGCCGACGGCCCGGCAGCCCTCCTCCACGTCCGCCTCGCGCACCAGGTCCTCGGTGGCCTTGTCGGCGGCGTTGTAGACGCAGGCGACGCGATTGCCCTCGTAGATACGGCCCTTGTCGGCGGCGTACGCCTCCATGGAGCCGTGCCAGTCGAGGTGGTCGGGGGCGAGGTTGAGGACGGCGGCGGAGTGGGCGCGCAGGGAGGGCGCCCAGTGGAGCTGGTAGCTGGAGAGTTCGACGGCGAAGACGTCATACGGTTCGTCGCTCAGCACGACGTCGATGATCGGGGTGCCGATGTTGCCCACGGCGGCCGTACGCAGGCCGGCGGCGCGCAGGATCGAGGCGAGCATCTGGGTGGTGGTCGTCTTGCCGTTGGTCCCCGTGACGCCCAGCCAGGGCGCGGCGTCGGGGCCCCGCAGCCGCCAGGCGATCTCCACGTCGCCGACGACGTCCACGCCCGCCTCGGCGGCGGCGGCGAACAGCGGCGAAGTGGGCTTCCAGCCGGGCGAGGTGACGACCAGTTCGGTGCCCTCGGGGAGGGTGTCGCCGTCCCCGAGCCGTACCCGGACGCCTTCGAGGGCGCTTTCCAGGGCGGCGGCCTTCTCGCGGAGCGCCTGGGAGTCGCCGCCGTCCACCACGACGACGGACGCGCCGAGACCGGCCAGGGCGCGGGCGGCGCTGATGCCGCTCACGCCGAGGCCGGCGACGGTGATGTGCATGCCCTGCCAGGAGGTCACTTGTCCGCTGCCCATCCCGCGTAGAAGATGCCGAGTCCGACAATCACACAGATGCCCTGGATGATCCAGAAGCGGACCACGACAAGGACCTCGGACCACCCCTTAAGTTCGAAGTGGTGCTGCAGCGGGGCCATCCGGAAGACGCGCTTGCCGGTGAGGCGGAACGAGCCGACCTGGATGACGACCGACATCGTGATGAGGACGAACAGGCCGCCGAGGAGCGCGAGCAGCAGCTCGGTGCGGGAGCAGATCGCGAGACCCGCGAGCGCGCCGCCGAGGGCCAGCGAACCGGTGTCGCCCATGAAGATCTTGGCGGGTGAGGTGTTCCACCACAGGAAGCCCAGGCAGGAGCCCATGAGCGCGGCGGCGACGACGGCGAGGTCGAGGGGATCTCGTACCTCGTAACAGGCGTCCGGGTTGATCAGTGTCGCCGCGTTGGCGCAGGACTCCTGGAACTGCCAGACACCGATGAACGTGTAGGCGCCGAAGACCAGGACGGAGGCGCCGGTGGCGAGACCGTCCAGTCCGTCGGTGAGGTTCACGCCGTTCGACATGGCGAGGATCATGAACAGCGCCCAGACCACGAACAGCACCGGGCCGATGGACCAGCCGAAGTCCTGCACGAAGGAGAGCTTGGTGGAGGCGGGGGTGTTGCCCCGGTTGTCCGCGAACTGCAGCGACAGCACCGCGAAGCCGATGCCGCCGATCAGCTGCCCGGCCATCTTGGCCTTGGCCCGAAGACCCAGCGACCGCCGCTTGACGATCTTGATGTAGTCGTCGAGGAAGCCGACGAGGCCCATGCCCGCCATCAGGCCGAGCACCAGCACACCCGAGTAGGTCGGCGCCGCGTTGACGTCCTCGTCCAGGGAGCCGGTGATCACCTTGGCCAGGAAGTACGCGGCGATCGTCGCCGCGATGAAGGCGATGCCGCCCATGGTGGGCGTACCGCGCTTGCTGGCGTGCTCGCGCGGGCCGTCGTCGCGGATGTACTGGCCGTAGCCCTTGCGCGCCAGCAGCTTGATCAGCAGCGGAGTGCCGACCAGTGTCAGGAACAGACCGATGACTCCCGCGAACAGGATCTGCTTCATCATCGGGCGGCAACCTCACCCTCGACGCCGCCGTCCAGCAACGCCTGCGCCACGCTCTCGAGCCCGACCGACCGGGACGCCTTCACGAGTACGACGTCTCCCGGGCGCAACTCGCTGCGCAACAGGTCGACCGCCGCCTGTGCGTCGGACACGTGCACCGACTCCTCACCCCACGAACCCTCGTTATATGCGCCCAGTTGCAGCCAGGACGCTTCCCTGCCCCCGACCGCGACGAGCTTGCCGACATTGAGCCGGACGGCGAGCCGTCCGACCGCGTCGTGCTCGGCGAGCGCCTCGTCCCCGAGCTCGGCCATCTTGCCGAGCACCGCCCACGTGCGGCGCCCTTTGCCCATGGCCGCCAACGCCCTGAGGGCGGCCCGCATGGACTCGGGGTTCGCGTTGTAGGCGTCGTTGACGACCGTCACGCCGTCCGGACGCTCGGTGACCTCCATACGCCAGCGGGAGAGGGAGCCCGCCTCGGAGAGCGCGGTGGCGATCTCAGCTGCGGACATGCCCAGCTCATGGGCGACGGCGGCCGCGGCGAGCGCGTTCGACACGTGGTGCTCACCGTACAGGCGCATGGTCACATCGCTTGCACCGGAGGGTGTGTGAAGGCTGAAGGCCGGCTGTCCACTGTCCGTGAGCCGTACGTTCTCGGCCCGTACGTCCGCTTCGCCGGACTCTCCGAAAAGGATCACCCTCGCCTTCGTACGGGACGCCATGGCGCGTACGAAGGGGTCGTCGGCGTTCAGGATCGCGGCGCCCTCTTCGGGCAGGGCCTCGACCAACTCCCCCTTGGCCTGGGCGATCTGCTCGCGGCCGCCGAACTCGCCGATGTGGGCGGACCCGACGTTGAGGACGAGTCCGATCTTCGGCGGGGTCAGGTCGGCGAGGTAGCGGATGTGGCCGATTCCGCGCGCCCCCATCTCCAGGACGAGGAACTTCGTCTCCTCGGTGGCGCTGAGCGCGGTGAGGGGCAGCCCGATCTCGTTGTTGAGCGATCCGGGCGTCCACACGGTCGGCGCCTTGCGCTGGAGCACCTGCGCGATGAGGTCCTTGGTGCTGGTCTTGCCCGCCGAGCCGGTGAGGGCCACGAGGGTCGTGCCGAGCTTGCGGACGACGTGGCGCGCGAGAGCCCCGAGGGCCGTCTGGACGTCCTCGACGACGATCGCTGGGACACCGACGGGACGGGACGCCAGAACGGCGGCGGCGCCCGCCTCGACGACCTGCCGGGCGAAGTCGTGGCCGTCCACGCGCTCGCCGGCGAAGGCGACGAACAGGCTGCCGGGCCCGGCCTCGCGGGAGTCCCTGACGACGGGTCCGGTGACCAGCACCGACGGGTCCGGTATGTCGTGAGTCTGCCCGCCGACGACTTCTGCGATCTCGGCGAGGGAGAGGGCGATCACAAGTTCATCCCTGGGTCTGCTGGATAGCTTCGCGAAGCACCTGGCGGTCGTCGAAGGGACGCACCACCCCGGCGATGTCCTGGCCCTGCTCGTGGCCCTTGCCCGCGACCAGCACCGTGTCCCCGGGCTGTGCGCGGGCCACGGCGGCGGCGATCGCGGCGGCCCGGTCCTCGAAGACCTGGACCTCGCCGCGCTCGTGCGCCGGCACGGACGCCGCGCCCTCGAGCATGGTCGCGAGGATCGCGAGGGGGTCCTCGGAGCGGGGGTTGTCGGAGGTCAGTACGGCGGTGTCGGAGAGCCGGGCCGCGGCGGCGCCCATGGGGCCCCGCTTGGTCCTGTCCCGGTCGCCGCCGCAGCCGAGCACGACGTGCACCTTGCCCTCGGTGACCTTGCGAAGCGCCTTGAGGACCGATTCGACCGCGTCCGTCTTGTGGGCGTAGTCGACGACCGCGAGGTACGGCTGGCCCGCGTCCACGCGCTCCAGGCGGCCCGGCACGCCCGGTACGGCGGCGACGCCGTCGGCGGCGGTCTGCGGGTCGAGGCCGGCGGCGGCGAGGGCGACGATCGCGGCGAGGGTGTTGGCGACGTTGAAGGGGCCCGGCAGCGGCGACCTCGCGGCGATCCGCTCGTCCTTCGGGCCGATCACGGTGAACGTCGAGTCCATCGGGCCGACGGTGACGTCCTCGGCGCGCCAGTCGGCGTCCGGGTGTCCCTCGGCGGAGAACGTCACGACGGGGACGCCGGCCTCCTTGACCAGCCGGCGGCCGTACTCGTCGTCGAGGTTGACGACGCCGAGTTTGCTGCGTTTCGGCGTGAACAGCTGCGCCTTGGCCCCGAAGTAGTCCTCCATGTCGGAGTGGAACTCCATGTGTTCGGGGCTGAGGTTGGTGAAGACGCCGATGTCGAAGACACAGCCGTCGACCCGGCCGAGGACCAGCGCGTGGCTGGAGACCTCCATGGTGACCGCCTCGACACCGCGCTCTCGCATGACCGCGAACAGGGCCTGCAGGTCGGTGGCCTCCGGGGTGGTCCGCTCGGACTTGATGCGCTCTTCGCCGATGCGCATCTCGACGGTGCCGATCAGCCCGGTGCTGCGGACGGACTTCAGGCCGCCCTCCACGAGGTACGCGGTCGTGGTCTTGCCGGAGGTCCCCGTGATGCCGATCTGGAGCAGGTCGCGCCCGGGGTGGCCGTAGATCGTGGCCGCCAGCTCGCCCATCCGCGCGCGCGGCTCGTCGACGACCAGGACCGGCAGGCCCGTGGCGGCGGCACGCTCGGCGCCCGTCGGATCGGTGAGCACGGCGACGGCGCCGAGGCCGGCCGCCTGGGTCACGAAGTCGGCGCCGTGCAGGCGGGCGCCGGGCAGGGCGGCGTACAGGTCGCCGGGGCGTACGGCGCGCGAGTCGTGGGTGATGCCCGTGACCTCGGCGGCGCTCTCCGGTGGCTCGGCACCCAGCTGGCCGGCGAGCTCCACGAGGGGTGTGGCGGAGACCCGCGTCGGCCGCGGCGGCCCCGGGTAGGTCACGGGAACGCCCTTCTGGGTGGTGTGGGACTGATCAGCGTGTGGCACGGCGGTGAGCGTACCGGGCTCACCCCCGCCGGAGCTAAAAGGGAGTCCGCGCGAAGCGCGGTCCTGCAAGGGCGGTGGTGGGCGACGGGAGGGCGAGGGACTGGGTGAGGCCTGCTGGGGGGCTTGGTTCCCCGGGCCGGGAGTGATCATCGTCACGAGCTGGTTCCTGGTCGGTCTTTCCCGTGCTGCCGGTCGCGGGCGGTGGTGCTGATCAGGGCGTGAAGGCGACGGGCAGCTTCGCGGCCTTCGCCCCGGTGGGCGGGATCTGGAGGGTCTTCAGGGCGAACTCCATGACCTCCTTGTAGACGGGTCCGCAGATCTGGCCGCCGAAATAGCTGCCCTTGGTGGCGTTCTGGATCGCGCAGTAGACGGTGATCCGCGGCTTGTCGGCGGGTGCGAAGCCGGCGAACGACGACGTGTAGCCGCGGTACTTCCCCGTGGCCGGATCCACGCGGTTGGCGGTACCCGTCTTGCCCGCGACCCGGTAGCCGGGGATGCGCGCGGCGGTACCGGTCCCCTCCTCGTCGTCCACGACGGACTCCAGCATCCGGGCGAGGGTCTTCGCCGTCTTCTCGCTCACGACCCGCGTCTGCCGGGGCTTGGGGCCGGAAATGAAACGTCCGTCGGGTCCCTTGCTGCCTCGTACGAGCGTGGGATCGATCCGTACGCCGCCGTTGGCGATCGTCGAGTAGACGGACGCGGCCTGCATCGCGTTGATGGACATGCCCTGGCCGAAAGGGATCGTGTACTGCTGCGAGGTCGACCAGGCGGCCGGCGGCGCCAGGATGCCCTTGGTCTCGCCGGGGAAGTCGAGTCCGCTGTAGCTGCCGAGGCCGAACTTCCGCAGGTACGAGTAGAGGACCTGGTTGGCCTGCTTCTGTGTCTTTCCGAGCTGGCCGGTGGCCAGGATGGTGCCGATGTTGCTGGACTTGGCGAGCACGCCGTTGAGCGTGAGGTACCAGGTCGGGTGGTCGATGTCGTCCTTGAAGAGGCGGTCGCCGCGGTGCAGCCGGTTGGGTACGACGACATGGGTCAGCGGAGTGGCGGCGTTCTCCTCCAGGACGGCGGCCATCGACATGACCTTGGCGGTGGAGCCGGGCTCGTAGGCGTCCTGGAGGGCCGCGTTGCCCAGGGCGTCCCCGTTCGCCTTGGACAGGTCGTTGGGGTCGAAGCCGGGCGAGTTGGCCATGGCGAGGATCTCGCCGGTCCGGGTGTCCTGCACTATCACGTAGCCGCGGTCCGCCTTGGACTCCTTCACCTGGTCGGTGATGGCGTTCTGCGCGGCCCACTGGATGTCGCGGTTGATGGTGAGCTCGACGTTGGAGCCCGGTACGGCGGGTGTCTCGGTGGCGCTGACGGTGGGCACCTGGCGGCCGCCGGACTGGGCGTAGCGGATCTTGCCGTCCTTGCCGGTGAGCTCCTTGTTCAGCTGCTGCTCGACGCCTCCGGCGCCCTTGCCCTCGGCGTCGACCCAGCCCAGTATCCCGGCGGCGAGGTCGCCGTTCGGGTACACGCGCTTGCTGCTGGGGTCCTGGAAGACGCCGGCCAGGACGTTGACCGTGTCGGGGTCCTTGGCGGCCTGCGTCGTGAGCGCCGTCTTCAGGTCCTTGATCTGTTTCCAGACCTCCGGCAGCTGACGGCGCGCGAGGAGCACGTACTGGGTGTTCTTCGTCCTGAGCTTCTTGGCGATCGTCTCCTGGTCCTCGCCGAGGATCGGTGCGAGGAGCGCGGCGGCCTGCTCGGGAGCGTCGGCGATCTTCGTCTGCTCGCGGGTGAACATCGTGGGGTCGGCCGTGATGTCGTTGGCGTCGACGCTGATCGCCAGGGCCACACCGTCGCGGTCGGTGATCTCGCCGCGCTCGGCCGCCAGGACGTGTCCCACGAAGCGGTCCTGCTCGGCCCTGGCGGTGTACTCGCCGGCGTCGACGGCCTGCACCTGGAGCAGCCGTACGACGAAGGCGATCATGACCAGGGTCAGGGCGAGGCTCACCAGGCGCAGGCGCGGTCGGGGACTGCCGAGCCGGAGGGGCTTGGGGGCGCCGGGGCGGGCCGTGCCCGGGCGGCGGGCGCCGGTCCCGGGGCGGGCGCCGGTCCCGGGGCGGCGCTGGTTGCCCGGGCGTACGGGCCTGGCGGGTCCGGGTACGCGGCGGCGCGGCGGTTCCCTGTCGGACACTTCCGTCACCTGCCGGGGTTCGTCGGGGCCTGCGGGGACTGTGGGGACGGGGCGGGGGGCGCGGCAGCGGGGTCCGCCGCGGAGGCGGGCGTGGGGGTGGGTGCCGGGGTCGCGATCACCAGAGGGGCGGAGAGAAGGGGAACCGTCGGGGCCTCCAGGGCGGCCGGGCCGGGGACGCCCTTGATGGTGCCGTCGGGGTCCAGGAAGACGGGGTCGCCGCCGGGGACCATGCCGAGCTCGCGGGCGCGGCGCTGGAGTGCGTCGGGGGCCGAGTAGGAGTCCACGTCCCGCTGGAGCGCCTGCTCCTCGTCGGTGAGGCTCTTGGTGTCGTCCTTGAGGTCGCCGAGCTTGAACGCCCCCTCGCTGAGCGCGGAGTTCAGCATGAGCAGGCCGATGAGGCCGCCGCCCAGGAGGAGCACGACGAGGAGGACGAAGGGGGTGCGGGCCGCCTGGCCCGGTCCCGCGGGGAAGAGGCGTGCGAGCCGGGCGGCCCGCCCCCTCAGTTCGGGTTTCCTGCTCACGCACCCTCCTCACGGGTTCCGATCGTCCGGGGCGGCACCGCGTTACGGTCCGGCTGTGCCGCCCATGCGTCCCTCTTCCTCCTAGGACTCACTCACCGTCCTCACGGATGCGCTCCGCGCCCCGCAGACGCGCCGGAGCGGCCCGGCGGTTCTGCGTGACCTCTTCCTCGGTGGGAAGTTCGGCACCGCGGGTGAGCAGCTTGAGCCGGGGCTGGTAGCGCTCGGGGACGACGGGGAGCCCGGCGGGCGCGGTGGAGGTGGCACCGGCCGTGAGCACCTGCTTGACCAGCCGGTCCTCGAGCGAGTGGTACGACAGGACGGCGATCCGGCCGCCGACCGCGAGGGCCTTCACGGCCGCGGGGATCGCTCTCTGAAGGACGGTGAGTTCGCCGTTGACCTCGATGCGCAGCGCCTGGAAGGTGCGTTTGGCGGGGTTGCCGCCGGTGCGCTTGGCGGCCTGCGGCAGGGCGTCACGGATCAGCTCGACGAGCCGCGCGCTGTTGCTGAAGGGCTCCTTGTCCCGCTCGCGCACGATCGCGGCGACGATCCGCTTGGCCTGCTTCTCCTCGCCGTACGCCCGCAGGATCCGGACCAGTTCGCCGGGCGGGTAGGTGTTGAGCACCTCGGCCGCGCTCATGCCGGTCGTCTGGTCCATGCGCATGTCGAGCGGCGCGTCCTGCGCGTAGGCGAACCCGCGGTCGGCCTCGTCGAGCTGCATGGAGGAGACGCCCAGGTCGAACAGGACGCCCTGGACACGGGGGGTGCCGAGGCGGTCGAGCACGTCGGGGAGTTCGTCGTAGACGGCGTGCACCAGGGTGGCGCGGTCGCCGAAGGGCGCGAGCCGCTCGCCGGACAGGCGCAGCGCCTCCTTGTCGCGGTCGAGGGCGACGAGCCGGGCCTCGGGGAACCGGGTGAGCAGTGCCTCGGTGTGGCCGCCGAGTCCGAGGGTGCAGTCGACCACGACGGCGCCGGGCTCCGTGAGGGCCGGGGCCAGCATGTCCAGGCATCGCTGGAGCATGACGGGAACGTGGCGGCTGTCGGTCAAGGGGGCCTCTCAGGTCCGGCGCGGCCGTACGCACCGCCGGGTCCCCGCCCTCCCCCGGCGGATGCCGGGGTCGCCCCCACTGGAGGGGAGGCCCGCCGGCGCCGGAGGCGTCAGCCGACCGGGAGCGGGAGGAGGCCGAGCCGTACGTGCGCGCCGCGCACGCGGGGAGACACCGGAACATCACCGGGTCTCCTGGGATGTCAGTCCAGCAGGGGGAACCTCGCCTCCCGCTCCGCGTCACTTTAGTCCACGGTTTCCCGCGGTCAATCAACCGGCCTGCGCGTCGCGACAGGCCTCATGTTCGAAGAGACAAACAGGAGGCAATCACTCATATGGGCGGAACCATGTCGCACCTGTGGGTTACCTCACAACAAGCCTCGATGACGTTCTTTGTCGCGCCTCACAGAAGGCCCGCGGCGGCCGTGACCAGTACCGTCATGGGTATGACGACTTCCGCATCGCTTCCCGCTGGGCCCGAAGGCGCCATAACCGGCGACACCGTCACCAACCGTCTCGTCGAGGCGAACGAGCGGTACGCCTCGGCGTTCACCGACCCCGGCATGGACGCCCGCCCCGTCCTCCGCGTCGCCGTCGTGGCCTGCATGGACGCCCGGCTCGACCTGCACGCCGCGCTCGGCCTCGAACTGGGCGACTGCCACACGATCCGCAACGCGGGCGGAGTCGTCACCGACGACGTGATCCGCTCCCTCACCATCAGCCAGCGCAAGCTCGGCACGCGCAGCATCGTCCTCATCCACCACACCGGCTGCGGCCTGGAGTCCCTCACCGAGGACTTCCGCAACGAACTGGAGCTGGAGGTCGGCCAGCGCCCGGCGTGGGCGGTGGAGTCCTTCCGCGACGTCGACCAGGACGTGCGCCAGTCGATGCAGCGCGCACGCACCTCGCCCTTCCTGCTGCACACCGACGACGTCCGCGGCTTCGTCTTCGACGTGCGCACGGGCCTGCTGCGCGAGGTCGACCCCGCCTGAACCGTGTCGAACCGACCGGCGTGACCGCCCCGCCCGCTACCGGCTACCTGTCAATTTCCCTACAGCCTGGTGGTCAAAAGACCGCAAGCCCATACATATCGCGGCCAGTTATCCACAGGCGAGTGACACGAATCGGTAACGGCAGCAAGAATGCTGGGTGAGGCGTCACGCGGAACTTTTCACGCGTGGTGCCCGTGTTCGGGGTGGGCCGGTCCGCATCGCAGAGCGTCGGCCCGGAGTAAGAACGGGCCGAGGAGGGCCGGGTGACGACCTATGACGATCGAGCGAGCCTCACTGATCTGACCAGCACTGTGGAGCGAGTCCGCAGTTCGGTCGAGGAAGTGATCGAGGGCAAGCCTGAGGTCGTACGGCTTTCGCTGACAGTACTGCTCGCCGAGGGACATCTTCTGATCGAGGATGTCCCCGGCGTCGGCAAGACCATGCTCGCCAAGGCACTGGCGCGGTCCATCGACTGCTCGGTGCGGCGCATCCAGTTCACGCCCGACCTGCTGCCGTCGGACATCACGGGCGTGTCCATCTTTGACCAGCAGCGCAAGGACTTCGAGTTCAAACCGGGGGCGATCTTCGCGCAGATCGTGATCGGCGACGAGATCAACCGCGCGTCGCCGAAGACACAGTCCGCGCTGCTGGAGTCCATGGAGGAGCGCCAGGTCACCATCGACGGCAAGACCTATGAACTGCCGAGCCCCTTCATGGTGGTGGCGACGCAGAACCCGGTCGAGATGGAGGGCACCTATCCCCTGCCGGAGGCGCAGCGCGACCGCTTCATGGCCCGGGTCTCCGTCGGTTATCCCAGCCCGGAGGCCGAGTTGCAGATGCTCGACGTCCACGGCGGGGTGTCACCGCTGGAGGACCTGCAACCGGTGGCGCACGCGCACGAGATCCTGAAGCTGATCGAGGCCGTCCGGGGCGTGCACGTCGCCGAAACGGTCCGGCGGTACGCGGTGGACCTGGTGGGCGCCACGCGCACCCACCCCGACCTCAGACTGGGCGCCTCGCCGCGTGCCACGCTGCACCTGCTGCGCGCGGCGAAGGCCTCGGCGGCGCTCAGCGGCCGGGAGTACGCGCTGCCGGACGACGTGCAGGCACTCGCCGTCGCCGTCCTGGCCCACCGTCTGCTGCCCACCGCCCAGGCGCAGCTGAACCGCCGTACGGCGGAGCAGGTGGTCCAGGAGATCATTCAGCGCACGCCCGTACCGTCCGCGCCTCAGCCGCAGCCGCAGAGCGGCTTCGGCATGGGCCGCGGCGCGCCCGCGTATCCCCAGCAGCCGCCGCGGAGGCTTGGATGACCACCGCGGCGCAGGCGCCCGCCCCGGAGAAGGAAAAGGGCGGCCTGCGCACGGCGCTCGCCGGCCTCACCACCCGCGGGCGCTCCTTCCTTGCCGCCGGGGTCGCGGCAGCCGTCTGTGCGTACGTCCTCGGGCAGGGCGACCTGCTCCGGGTCGGTCTGCTGCTGTCGGTGCTGCCTCTGGTGTGCGCGACCGTGCTGTACCGCACCCGCTACCGGGTCGCGGGCAGCCGGCGCCTCTCCCCCGGGCGTGTGCCCGCCGGTTCCGAGGCGCGCGTCCATCTGCGGATGGACAACGTCTCGCGGTTGCCCACGGGTCTGCTGATGCTGCAGGACCGGGTGCCCTACGTCCTCGGCCCGCGCCCCCGGTTCGTCCTGGACCGGGTGGAGGCGGGCGGCCGCCGTGAGGTGTCGTACCGCGTGCGGAGCGACCTGCGCGGCCGCTATCCGCTGGGGCCGCTGCAGCTGCGTCTGTCCGACCCGTTCGGGATGTGCGAGCTGACCCGCTCCTTCTCCACGTACGACACGCTGACGGTCATCCCGCGCGTGGAGCCGCTGCCGCCGGTACGGCTCAGTGGCGAGGCGAAGGGGTACGGCGACGGGCGGCAGCGTTCCCTGGCGCTGGCCGGCGAGGACGACGTGATCCCGCGCGGGTACCGGCACGGCGACGACCTGCGCCGGGTGCACTGGCGTTCGACCGCCCGGTACGGCGAGTTGATGGTGCGCCGTGAGGAGCAGCCGCAGCGCGCCCGCTGCACGGTGCTGCTCGACACCCGGGGCCTGGCCTTCGCGGGCGCGGGCCCGGACTCGGCCTTCGAGTGGGCGGTCTCCGGCACGGCGTCGGTGCTGGTGCACATGCTCGAACGCGGCTTCTCCGTGCGGCTGTTGACGGACACGGGCAACTCGGTGCCCGGCGAGGGTGCCGACGGGTTCGCGGGCGGGAGCCAGGAGTCGGCCGACGCCGCGGGGCTGATGATGGACATGCTCGCGGTGATCGACCACTCCGACGGCACGGGGCTCTCGTCGGCGTACGACGTGCTGCGCGGCGGGAACGAGGGGCTGTTGGTGGCCTTCCTCGGCGACCTCGACGAGGAGCAGGCGGCCGTGGTCGGCAAGATGCGCCAGCGCAGCGGAGGGGCGGTCGCCTTCCTGCTGGACAGCGACGCGTGGGGGCGTGAGCCGGCCGACGTGCCCGTCCCGGGCGAGGCGAACCGGAGCGAGGAGACGCTGCGGATGCTCCAGGAGGCGGGCTGGACGGCGCTGAGCGTGCCGCGGGGCGCCGGACTGGCGGACCTGTGGCGCCAGGCCGACCAGCAGCGCACGGGGGTGACCGCGAGCAGCGGTACCGGTTGGGAGGGACAGTCATGAGCGGTCGGGCGAGGCTGGCGCTGTGCGCCTGGGCCGCCACACTGATGTCGGCGTGCGCGCTGCTGCCACTGGTCGAACAGACGTCCTGGATCCTTCAGGCGGCCTTCCTGCTCGGTGTGCAGACCACCGTCGGGGCGCTGACCCGGCGGGTGCCGCTGGCCCGGCCCCTGACCGTGGCGGCGCAGGCGCTGGTGACGCTGCTGCTCCTCACGCTGTTCTTCGCCCGGCAGCAGGCCCTCGTGGGGCTCGTCCCCGGACCCGAGGCGTTCCAGCACTTCGGGACGCTGCTGCAGACGGGCGCGGAGGATGTCGGGAGGTACACGACCCCGGCGCCGCTGACCGACGGCATCCGGCTGATGATGGTCGGCGGTGTCGTGGTGGTCGGACTCGTGGTGGACACGCTCGCGGTGACCTTCCGCAGCGCCGCCCCGGCCGGTCTGCCGCTGCTCGCGCTGTACTCGGTGGCCGCGGGCCTGTCCGACGACCTCGAGTGGCTGTCGTTCCTGGTCGCGGCCGCCGGCTATCTGATCCTGCTCCTCGCCGAAGGGCGTGAGCGGCTGTCGCAGTGGGGCCGGGTGTTCGCCGGGGCGCCCCGTGGCCCCGGGGCCGACTCCGCGGCCGGCGCGGTGGCGCCGGTCCGGACCGGGCGGCGCATCGGCGTGGTCGCGCTGGGCATCGCCCTGATCCCGCTGCCCACGATCAACGGCGGGCTGCTGGGCGCCGCCGGCACGGGAGTCGGCACGGGCCCCGGGGGCGGCGGCACGATCTCGGCGGTGAATCCGCTGGTGTCGCTGCGCGACAGCCTGAACGTGGACGAGGACCGCCAGGTCATGTCCTACCGCACCAACACCGAGGACACCCAGGACCTGTACCTGCGGATCGTCTCCCTGGACGAGTTCGACGGCACCGCCTGGAAACCCTCGCAGCGGCGTATCGAGGACGTGCCGAACAGACTCCCGACGCCGACCGGGCTCGGCCCCGACGTCAAGCGGACCGAGATCGAGACCCGGATATCGGCGGCGAAGGACTACGGCCAGGACTGGCTGCCGATGCCGTATCCGGCGACCGGCGTGAACATCAGCGGCGACTGGCGGTACGAGCCGGTGGGGCGCACCCTCGTCGGCGACCACGGCCAGAACACCCGGGGCCTGCAGTACACGGTCAAGAGCCTGATCGTGCAGCCGACCGCGCAGCAGCTGGCCTCGGCGCCGGAGCCACCGCCCGCCCTGAAGCGCGAGTACACCAAGCTGCCGGGTTCGCTGCCGTCCGTGGTGGCCCGGACCGCACGTCAGGTGACCGCGGGGTCGGCGAACAACTACGAGCGGGCGGTCAAGCTCCAGGACTGGTTCGCTGTGAGCGGCGGGTTCACCTACGACACCGAGGTGCAGGTGGGCAGCGGCTCCTCAGCGATAGCGCGGTTCCTCCGGGACAAGGAGGGCTTCTGCGTCCACTTCTCGTTCGCGATGGCGTCGATGGCCCGTTCGCTGGGTATACCGGCGCGGGTCGCGGTGGGCTTCACACCGGGTTCCCCGCAGGCCGACGGGTCGATGACGGTGGGGCTGCGGGACGCGCACGCCTGGCCGGAGCTGTACTTCGAGGGTGTGGGCTGGACTCGCTTCGAGCCGACCCCGAACCGTGGCAGCACGCCGTCGTACACGCAGCCGGAGGTGCCGGGCGGCACCGGCCTGCCGGACGTGGCCCGGCCCACGCAGTCGGCGTCCACGGCGCCGTCCTCCGAGCCGTCGGCGAGCGAGAGCTGCGCCGGGCGCGGACAGCAGGCCCAGGCGTGCGAGAGCGAGTCCCCGACGGTGGCGGTGGGGTCGGGCGGCGGCTCCTCGAAGTTGCTCCTGGGCCTGGGGATCGCCCTCGCCGCGCTCGCGGTGCTGGCGCTGCCGCTGCTGCCGATGATGTACCGGTTGCGGGTCAGAGCCCGACGGCTCGGCGCCCACGGCCGTACGGCGGAGGGGGTGGCGGTTCATACGCTGGCGGTCTGGGAGGAGGTGACCGACACGGCGTGGGACTTCGGGATCGCGCCGGACGAGTCCCAGACGCCCCGCAAGGCCGCCGCGCGGATCGTACGGCTCGGGCACCTCGACGAAGGAGCCACGGCGGCGGTGCACCGGCTGGCGGCCGCGGTGGAGCAGGTGCTCTACGCTCCGCGTCCGCAACAGGCGGCGGGGCTAGCGGAGGACGCCCGCCGGGTCGAGGACTCGCTGCGGACGCACGCCGGCCGCTCGACCCGGCTGCGCGCGCTCCTGGCCCCGCGTTCGACCGTACGGGTCGTGTGGGCGGCCTCGGCCCGCTGGACGGCGTTCACGGCCGGCCTCTCGGCCCGCCGCCCGACGCTGCGGCGCCCGTCGAACCAGAACGGCTGAGGACCGCGCACCGCGTCGCGGAGCACCGCACAGCGCGCCGCCCGCCGGGTTGATCCGGCGGGCGGCGCGCTGCGTGTGGCGGTGCGTTCGCACACGGCTGATCCCCGGCAGCAAACCCCACGGACGTGACGTACCGAGCCGGTGGAGACCGTTTCCGGGCGTGCAGGAGGGGTGACCGCCACTTGGGTGGTCACCCCTCGGACACGTCTGTGGTTGTGGGCGGAGCGGCGGAGCCTACTGACCCTGTTCGTCGCGCCGGCGCTGCCAGCGCTGTTCGATGCGGTCCATCATGGAGCGGCGCTGTCGTGGGTGCCGACGGGCACCGGAAGCGCCGGACGGCTGCTCACCGGGCTTGGGGGCCTTGCGCCAACCGGTGACGGCGAGCACTGCGCAGCCCAGCATGACGAGGAATCCCACCACACTGACCCAGATCTGCTGTGCGACCATTCCGGCCATGAGGAGCGCGATACCCACCAGGAAGCCCGCGACCGCCTGGTAGACCCGTCGTCGGGTGTACGTGCGCAGCCCGCTTCCCTCAAGCGCTGTCGCGAACTTGGGATCTTCGGCGTACAGCGCTCGCTCCATCTGCTCGAGCATTCGCTGCTCGTGCTCCGAGAGCGGCACGGAGTCCTCCTCATCGTGCGGTCGCCGGGGCGACCCGGGGGGTCCTCTTCAGGATAGGCAGGGAATCGCCCCCGTGAAACCCGCCCCTTAACGCCAATTCGCCAACCGGAATCCGCCATGACGATCCGGTTCGCTGAGGCGTACATGCCCCAGCAAGCGGCCCGTCATGCCGGACGGTCTCCCTCGATCATACGGCTCCCGGCGCGGGATCGGGGGGCCTGTGGCGTACTCCATCCGCCGCCGAGCCCCTGATCAGGAACACGGCCCGGGAGCCGGCTCAGGCCTCGGCGGCCCCCTGCGTCTCGCCGAGCACGTGAAGTTGCGTGGCCACGGAGTGGAACGCGGGCAGCTCGGCCGCCGCGGCCTCCAGCTTGAGCAACGCGTCCAGGGCGCCAGGCTCCGTGTCCACGAGCACACCGGGAACGAGGTCGGCGAAGACCCGCACCCCGTGCACGGCGGCGACCCTGAGACCCGCTCCCTCGACGAGGTCGGTCAACTGCTCGGCGGTGAAGCGGTGCGGGACGGGGTCACTCTCGCCCCAGCGCCCGTTCGGGTCGCCGAGCGCCTGCCTGGCCTCCTTGAAGTGGCCTGCGAGGGCGCGCGCGAGCACCGCCCCGCCCAGACCCGAGGCCAGCAGGCTGAGGACGCCCTCGGCGCGCAGCGCGGCGACCGCGTTACCGATGCCCTCGGCGGGGTCGTCCACGTACTCCAGGACACCGTGGCACAGCACCACGTCGTAACCGCCGCGCTCGACGACGTCGAACAGCCCGTGCGCGTCCCCCTGGACGCCTCGTACGCGGTCGGCGACGCCGGCCTCGGCGGCGCGGCGCTCCAGGGCGAACAGCGCGTTGGGGCTGGGGTCGACGACCGTGACGCGGTGACCGAGACGGGCCACGGGCACCGCGAAGTTGCCGCTGCCGCCCCCGGTGTCCAGGACGTCCAGCCCGGCGTGCGCATCGCGTCCGGTGGCCTTGACCCGGCGGTCGAGGGCGTCCTTCAGGACGTCCCAGACCACGGCGGTCCGGAGGGAGGCGCGGGGCCGGGAGGGCTCGGAGCGTTGCGACGTCGTCCGAGGGCGGTCGTGGGAGACGGGTGGGCGCATCGGGTCCGACACGGCAGTTGACTCCTCGGCGCGGCACCGCCTGCTGTACGGCGGAGCGATGGGCTTGCCTCCGCCCGGGCGCGCTGGCCACGGCGGAGAGGTGCGAATGCTCCCACCCTATTGCCTCCGGCGCCGGACCCGGCTGTGTGCCCTGTGCGCCCTGTGCGCCCTGTGCGGCGGCTCAGCCCGCGTCCGGCACGTCCGGGGCGTCGCCCTGCCCGTCCCGCCCGGCCTGCCCGTCCGGCCCTCCCTGCCCGTCCGGCCTGCGCTGCCTGTCCTGCCGGGGCTGCGGCAGGACGGGCTGGAGGACCAGCATGCGCTCGACGAGGCGCAGGAACATCGCCACGTCCCGTATCAGGTCGTCCGCGTCGCGCGCGCTCGCGGCGCCCCGGATGCCGGCCTCGGCGCGGGCGCGGCGGGCCGCTCCGGAGGCGAACAGCGCGCTCCACTCGGCGAGTTCGGGCGCGATTTCGGGGAGCACTTCCCAGGCGCTCCGGATCTTGGCGCGGCGCCGCTGTGTGGGCTCCGGGCGTCCCCTGGCGGCGAGCACGGCGGCGGCGGTGCGCAGGGCGGCCAGGTGGGCCGTCGCGTACCGCTCGTTGGAGGTCTGAAGCACCGCTGCCTCGTCGAGTCCGGCGCGGGCCTGGGTGAGCAGGTCGAGGGCTGCGGGCGGGGCCGTCGCCCGGCGGAGCACGGGGTGCACGTCGCTCGCCGGGCCGGTCAGTGAGGGGGCAGGGCCGGTGGCGCGGCGCCGGCGGGCGGCGGCTGCGTGGTAGGTGGCCATGACGAACCTCCTGTCGTCTGTGTGACGGCACGTCCTCACACGGGGTGCCGTATGTGCCCATCGTGAGGTATGCCACTGACAATCCGTTCTGACCTGGGCTTTTGCTTCGAGCGCAGGTTCGAGTTAGTTTTTGCACTGACCAGTCAGTTCAAAAGTCGGGGGCGTAACCGTGCCTCCGGTCCAGGGCAGCGAGGGGGACATGGACGAGCCTGAAGTGCGTCGCGAAGCGGCGGGAGTCGCCGCCGGAGCGGGAGTCGCCGTCGGAGCGGGAGTCGCCGTCGGAGCGGGAGTCGCCGTAAGGGCGGTGGCTCTCGGACTCGCAGGGCCGCGCGGCTGGGCGTTCCGGGGTGTCGGTTTCGAGGCGGAGCCCGGCTCGCTCGTCGCGGTCGAGGGACCGTCCGGGTCCGGCCGCACCTGTCTGCTGCTGGCCCTCACCGGCCGGATGAAACCCCGCGAGGGGCACGCCACGGTCGGCCCGCACCGGCTGCCCGGACACATGTCGGCGGTACGCCGGATCAGCGCGCTCGCCCACGTCCCGGGCGTCACCGACCTGGACCCCGCCCTCACCGTCGGCGAGCACCTGTGTGAACGGGCGCTGCTGCGGCGGAGGTTCGGGGGTTCGGTGAGTGATTCCCTGAGGGAACTCGTGCGTCCTCGCGCCGAGCGTACGGCCGTCGCGAGGCGTCACGTCGACGCGGCACTGGCCGCCGCCGGACTCGACCTGGCGGCACTGCCGAAGGGTGCCCGGACCGCCGTACGCGATCTGGAGCGGCTGCAGGCACTGCGGCTGTCGGTCGCGCTGGCCCTGATCGGCCGGCCCCGGCTTCTCGGCGTGGACGACACCGACCTGAAGCTCCCGGACGCCGAACGGGCCGAGGCGTGGGCCCTGTTGAGGTCGATCGCCGAATCCGGGACCACGGTGGTGGCGGTGTGCAGCGAGGCACCCGAAGGCGCCGTGGTGGTGTCCACACGACGCGACGACAGCGAAGAACGGCACGACGACAAGGAGACGGCCGATGCGCTCGCCGAAGCTGGCCGCGCTTGAGCTCAGGCGGTTCGGCAGGGGGAAGCTCCCGCGCGCGGCGCTGGTCTCGCTCCTGCTGCTGCCACTGCTGTACGGCGCCCTGTACCTGTGGTCCTTCTGGGACCCGTACGGCCGCCTCGACCGCGTCCCCGTGGCGCTGGTGAACGACGACAAGGGGGCGACCGCCGGCGGGAAGAAGCTCACCGCGGGCGACGACATCGCCAAGAGGCTGCTCGACAGCGACGTCTTCGACTGGCGCGAGGTGAGCGCCGGCGAGGCTCGTGCGGGCGTCGAGGACGGTACGTACTACCTGTCGCTGACCATGCCGTCGGACTTCAGCGAGCGGATCGCGTCCAGCTCCGGCGACTCCCCCGAGACGGGGGCCCTCCAGGTGCGTACGAACGACGCGAACAACTACATCGTCGGGCAGATCTCCCGGACGGTGTTCTCGGAGGTGCGCACGGCCGCGTCCACGAAGGCGTCGCGGTCCTTCCTGGACCGGATCTTCATCTCGTTCTCCGACATCCACACCAAGACGGAGAAGGCCGCGAAGGGCGCCGACGACCTCAAGGGCGGCATCGGGAAGGCCGAGAAGGGCTCCGAGGACCTCGCGGACGGCCTGAAGAGCGCCAAGGAGGGCAGCGGCGCGCTGTCGAGCGGCCTGAGGAGGCTGGGCAGCGGCGCGGGCGCCCTGGAAGAGGGATCCCGGCAGGTCGCGGACGGTACCCGGGCGCTCGCCGAGAAGGTCGGCGGGGCCGCGGACCAGGTACGGCCCTTCCTGAAGGACGACGGCGCGACGATCGCCGACACCGCCACCACGGTGGCCGATTCGGCGGGCGTGATCCGCGACCACCTCGGCGCCTTCGTGAAGACGGCCCCCGTCGTGGAGAGCGGCACCCGCACGGCGTCCGAGACGCTGAACGGCGTCTACGAGCGGCGCTGCGAGAACCCGCTCGTGCCCGATCCGGCCTGCGGCGACCTGAAGAAGGCCAGGGACGCGGCCGCCGACGCGGCGCGGCTCGCCGCGGACGTCAACACGGTGGTGCGGAACTACGACGGCGACATGAAGGCCCTCGACAAGGACCTTGCCACCCTTCAGCGGCAGGCCAGGGCCCTCGCCAAGGCGGCGCCCCACCTCTCCGCGGACCTCGACGACGCCGTCTCCAAGGTGAACGCCCTCAACGAGGGTGCCGCGCGGGTCGCCAAGGGCGCCCGGACGCTGCACACCGGCCTCGCCACGGCACAGACGGGCGCGACCGACCTGGACACGGGTGTCGGCCGGCTGTCGTCGGGCGCGATCGACCTCAAGGGAGGCATGTACCAGCTGGCCGACGGCTCCGGGAAGCTCGCCGGCGGACTGCACGACGGGGCCGGGCGGATCCCCGACTACGACCGGCAGGACCGCGACGAGCGCACCCGTGTGATGGCCGACCCCGTGCAACTCGCCTCCAGGGACCTGCACAAGGCGCCCAACTACGGCACCGGTTTCGCCCCCTACTTCATCCCTCTCTCCCTCTGGGTGGGCGCGATGGTGGCGTACATGCTGATCCCGCCGCTCAACCGGCGCGCGCTCGCCGTGGGCGCCTCGGCGTGGCGGATCGCGCTGGCGGGCTGGCTGCCGGTGGCCGCGCTGGGAGTGCTGCAGACGGTCGCGCTCATGGCGGTCCTCCACTGGGCCGTCGGCCTGGAGCCGGCGCGGGCGGCGGGGACGGTGGGCTTCCTGTTCCTGGTGACGGCGTGCTTCGCGGCGATCGTGCAGTGGCTGAACGCGCGCTTCGGCGCGGCGGGCCGGATCCTCGTCCTGGCGCTCCTGATGCTGCAGTTGACGTCGGCGGGCGGCACGTACCCCGTGCAGACCAGCCCTGACTTCTTCAACGCGATCCACCCCTTCCTGCCGATGAGTCACGTCGTGGAGGCCCTCAGGAGGCTCATCACCGGCGGTGGACTGTCCCCGGTCTGGCAGGCCTGCGCCGTCCTCGTGGCCTTCACCGCGGGCGCCCTCGCGCTGACGGCCGTGTCGGCCCGCCGGAGGCAGGTGTGGACCCTCGACCGGTTGCACCCGGAGCTGAGCCTGTGACCGCGCGGGTACCGACTGCTGTGAGAATCAGGGGCATGGAAAGCAGCACCGTCACGGGAGGCGGCAGCAGCCGTCGTGAGGCCACCCGGCAGAAGCTCTACGAGGCAGCCGTCACGCTCATCGCGGAACAGGGGTTCTCCGCCACCACGGTGGACGAGATCGCCGAGCGGGCCGGCGTCGCGAAGGGCACGGTCTACTACAACTTCGCCAGCAAGTCGGTCCTCTTCGAGGAGCTGCTGCGGCACGGAGTGGGGCTCCTGACCGCTTCCCTGCGGGAGGCGGCGGAGCGGACGGCGAAGGAGGGCGGGGGGACGGTCGACGCCCTCGACGCGATGATCCGGGCCGGCCTCGTCTTCATCGAGCGCTATCCGGCGTTCACGCAGTTGTACGTGGCCGAGTTGTGGCGCACCAACCGGGCCTGGCAGTCCACGCTGATGGTCGTGCGGCAGGAGGCGGTCGCGGTCGTCGAGGGTGTGCTGCGCGAGGGCGTGGAGCGCGGTGAGCTGAGCGACGAGATCGACGTTCCGCTGACCGCGGCCGCGTTGGTGGGCATGGTTCTGGTGGCCGCGCTGGACTGGCAGTCGTTCCAGCCGGAGCGGTCCTTGGACGACGTCCACGCGGCGTTGTCGCGTCTGCTTCAGGGGCGGGTGAGCGGAGCGCGTTAGGCGGTCGCCGATGCGGGCCGGGGTACCTCGTGCCTCGTGTACCTCGTGTACCGCGTGCGCCCGGTGACGACGAAAGCGCCGGTCCGCTGTGGCCGCGTCCCCCGCGGGCCACCCCGAACCGGCGCTTCGCCGTGCTCCCCCGTTTCCCCCGTACCCCCGTGTTCCCCCGTACGGTCTCCCCCGGGTCCCCCCGTGCCTCGCTCCCGCCGATTCGTGGTGACTCATCGGCGGAAGGAGCGGTCAAGGGCGCGAGCGGTTCCGCCGCCCCGTGTCGGCGGTGCCGGACGCGCGCCCCTTTCCGTGTCTCCACTCTCTCGTTCGCGCAGGTCGGGACCCATCCGCGCGGGTACTCATCTCTTCGGCTAGGTACGGATACTCAGCCGTCCGTGCTCATCCCCAGAACGTGCCGTTGCCTACTGGTTACGATCGCGTCCGTTTCGGTACTTGGGGCGGCGGGGTTGCTTGGTTTCTCGCCCCCGCCGCCCCTACCCGTCCCTCCCCGGGGCTCCGCCCCGGACCCCGCTCGTCAAACTCCCCCAGCTACCGCTGGGAGGTGCCCCCCGAGGGGCTGGATTTTCCCCGGCCGGGGCTGGATTTTCAGGCCGAGGCCAGGGACATCCAGCCCGTCCGGCGTTTGAGGACGAGGCCGTTCAGGCCGATGCGGGGGTCTGGGGGCGCAGCCCCCAGGGGACGGGACGGGTAGGGGCGGCGGGGGCGATAAAGTCGCCGCCATGGGACGGATCGCGGTGATCGGCGCCGGCATGGGCGCCATGGCGGCAGCCGCCCGGCTGGCCGTCGCGGGGCACCGGGTGGCTGTGTACGAGCGGACGGAGACGTACGGCGGCGCGGTGGCCCGGTTCGAGCGGAACGGCTTCGCCTTCGACACCGGACCGGGCCTGCTGCCGCTCCCCGCCGTCTACCGCGACCTGTTCCTCAAGACGGGCAAGCAGCCCCTGGAGGAGTGCGTGGAGCTGGTCCAGGTGGACCCGGCGTCACGGCACGTGTTCCCGGACGGCACGGACGTCCTGCTGCCCAACGCCTCACGCGCCGGCGCGGTCGCCGCGCTGAACACGGCGCTCGGATCGGGCGCGGGCGACCGCTGGGGCGACTTCCTGGTGCGGGCACGCGAGGCATGGGACCGGACGCGCCGTCCGCTCCTGGAGGAGCCGCTCTGGTCGAACTGGCAGGTGCTCGCCGAGCGCGAGCCGTACCCCGCGGTGCCCCACAAGCGCCTGCTGCGCACCCGCCGGGCGAGCACCCTGGACGAGATCGCCGCCTGGGAGCTGCGCGATTCCCGGCTCACCGCCCTCCTGGACGGTCACGCGCTCGCGTACGGCCTGGACCCGCGGACCACCCCGGCGAGCGCGGCCGTGCTGCCGTACTTGGAACACGCCTTCGGCACCTGGTACGTGCGGGGCGGGATACGGGAGTTGGTGCGCGCGGTGTACGAACGGTGTCTGGCGCGCCGGGTGGAGTTCGTCTTCGACGCCGAGGTCACGAAGATCGTCGAGAAGGACGGGCGGGCGGCCGGGCTGGAGCTCGCCGATGGGACGGTCGTCGAGGCGGACCACGTGATCGCGGGGGTGGATCCCGCGCGGCTGAGTGGTCTCACCGATCACGTGCTGTGGGCGGAAGGGGACGTACGCCCCGATGTACGTCCCGATGTACATCCCGATGTGCATCCCGATGTGCATCCCGATGTAAGCCCCGACGTGGTCCCCGGCCGGGTGTCCTCGCGTCCGGGGCGGTTCACCGTGCTGCTGGCCCTGCGCGGGCGGCGCGAGACCGGGGCCCCGCACCGCACGGTCGTGCACGCGCCGGACCGCGCGGCCGAGTTGGACCGGGTCAGCGGCCCCGCCGGGAGCGACGGCCCGGCGGCACCGGTGCGTCCCACGGTGACCGTGCTGCGTCCGGACGATCCGGCCCTGCGTCCGGACGACGAGCACGAGTCCGTCGTCCTGTCGGCGTCGGCAGCCGCGGCGGCGGGTGAGACCGCCGAGCGGTTCGCGGATCTCCTCGTCACCGCCGCCGAAGCCGCCGTGCCCGGGCTGCGGGAGCGTCTCCTGTGGCGCGAGGTGCGCGGCGCCGAGGGCGGTGCCGTGCCGCCGCCCGCGCTCGCGGCGGCCGAGGGCCGTTTCCTGCATCCGGCCAACACGACCCGTTTCCCGGGGCTGTACCTGGTCGGCGGCTGGGCGCACCCCGGCGGCGGTCTGCCGCACGCAGGCATGTCGGGCGCCCTGGTCGCGGGCCTGATCGTGGAGGGGCAGGACTTCCGGGGTTCTCAGTGACGCCGGCCGGCCTCAGAAACGGTACTGCTGATCGTCAGAACGGTACTGCTGCTCGTCGTAACCGTTCCCGTTGCCGTTCCCCTGGCCGTTGCCCTGGTACGGATACGGCTGCTCCGGAGGGAGTTCGCCGCCGAACGGGTCTTCGGTGGAGCGCTGTTGCGGGACCCAGACGCCGCCGGGCGGGGTCTCGCCGTAGCCGCCGGTGGCGTACTGGTCCTGTCCGTAGCCCTGCTGGCCGTACGCCTGCTGGCCGCCGTAGGTGCTGTCGTACGAGGCGCCGCCGTAGGACTGCGTGCCGGCGTACGGGTCGGAGTAGGCGGCGTACTGCTGCTGCCCCTGGTCGTAGCCGTAACCCTGCTGGTCGTAGCCGGAGTAGCCGTCGTACCCGAAGGCCTGGTCCTGGGCCTGGGCGGCGGTCGCGTAGGACGGGTCCGCGGTGGCGGCGTAGGACGGGTCCGCGGTGGCGGCGTAGGCGGCGTCGTTGTAGACGCCGTAGGTGCCGGTCTCGTCGGGCATGGGCTGCGGCGAGTAGACGGCGGTGGTCTCGGCCGCGGGGGCGGCGTGCCGCTCGGGACGGGCGAAGACGTTGTCGTCGCCGTCGAAGTCGTCGCCCTGGCGGTACGTTCCGGCGTCGGGGCCACCGGCCGCCTGGAGGTCGGTGACCTCCAGGGTGGGCTCCTGGCGCTCCGGCTCACCGCGGCGGCGCTTGCTGCCGCCGCCCCCGTCCGGGCGCTTGACGGCCCAGCCGGCCGCGAAGCCGCGCCGGAAGGAGAGCGTGACGTACGTCTGCCCGACCGCGAAGGCGGCGGCACCGAGACCGATGACGATCACGGAGGGGATCAGGACGCCGAGGACGACACCCAGGAAGCCGGCGAAGGCGAGCAGCCGCCAGCGCAGCCGCGCCTTGTACTGCAGCAGCACCTCGCCCAGCAGCCACAGCGCGACGACGCCGAACGCGATGTAGAGGACCGTCCAGCCCATGTACGCCCCTCTCCCTGCGGCCGTGGCCGCTTGCCTCTAAGTCGTACGCGGCTCAGGCCTTAGGCCTGCGGTGGGTGGTGCAGACCAAGATTCTCGTAGATTTCCAGTGTCGCGGTCGAGTTGTTGAGCGTGATGAAGTGCAGTCCGGGGACTCCCTCGTCCAGCAGCCTCGCGCAGAACTCCGTCGCGAACTCAATGCCAATGGAGCGTACAGCGGCCGGATCGTCTTTGGCTGTGAGGATCCGCTCTTTCAGGGCGGGTGGGAACGAAGCGTTACTGAGCTGGGGCAACCGTTCCAGCATCTTCACACTCGTTACCGGCATCACTTCGGGGATCACCGGGGTCGCGCAGCCTGTCGCCGCGACGCGGTCACGCAACCGCAGGTACGACTCGGCATGGAAGAACATCTGCGTGATCGCGTAGTCGGCGCCGGCCCGGCACTTGTCGACGAAGTGAGCGACGTCGGCGTCCCAGTCCGCGGAGCGCGGATGCATCTCGGGGAAGGCCGCGACGCCCACGCAGAAGTCGCCCGACTCCTTGATGAGCTGGACGAGCTCGGCCGCGTACGTCAGTCCCCGGGGGTGCGCCACCCACTCGCCCATGGGGTCGCCCGGCGGGTCACCGCGGACCGCGAGGATGTTGCGGATCCCGGCGTCGGCGTACTGGCCGATGATGTTGCGCAGTTCGGCTATGGAGTGGTTGACGGCGGTGAGGTGGGCGACCGGGGTCAGCGTGGTGTCGGAGGCGATCTGCTCGGTCGCCTTCACGGTGCCCGAGCGGGTGGAGCCGCCCGCCCCGTACGTCACGGAGACGAAGCTGGGGGCGACCGCCTCGACCCTGCGGAGCGCGTTCCACAGGTTCCGCTCGCCCTTCTCGGTCTTGGGAGCCCAGAACTCGAAGGAGTACGTGGTCTTGCCGTCGGCGAGCATGTCACGCACGGTAGGCGCGTGATCAGTCCTGGTGGAGGCGGTTCCTAGGGCCATACCGGCAGGTTAGCCAGGCTGAGCCGGTCCCCCAACCAGAGAGCGGGTTTTTGCCCGTTTTGCCGCCCCGTTGTCCAGTCCTCGGACAACTCCGCCCGCCGGACCGGGCCCGGACGCTCCCCGGGCGCCGTCCGTCATCGGCTACGCCGCGCGCAGCCGCTTCGCGAACTCGGCAGCCGCCGCTCCGGGGTCGTCGGCCTCGGTGATCGCGCGGACGACCACGACCCGGCGGGCGCCGGCGTCGAGGACCTCGTCGAGGTTGGCGAGGTCGATGCCGCCGATGGCGAACCAGGGGCGGTCCGTACCGAGGGCGGCCGTGTACCGGACGAGGTCGAGGCCGGGGGCGGGGCGGCCGGGCTTGGTGGGGGTGGGCCAGCAGGGGCCGGTGCAGAAGTAGTCCACGCCGTCCTGGACGGCGGCCGCGGCGGCCTCCGCCTCGGCGTGCGTGGAGCGGCCGATGAGGACGTCGTCGCCGAGGACGGCGCGGGCCGCCGGGACCGGCAGGTCCCCCTGGCCCAGGTGCAGCACGTCGGAGCGGACGGCGTGGGCGACGTCCGCCCGGTCGTTCACGGCGAGGAGCCTGCCGTGGCGCCGGCAGGCGTCGGCGAACACGTGGAGGTGCTCCAGCTCCTCCGCGGCCTCCATGCCCTTGTCACGCAGCTGCACGACGTCGACGCCGCCGGCCAGGACCGCGTCCAGGAACTCCGGCAGGTCGCCCTGGCGCTTGCGGGCGTCGGTGCACAGGTAGACGCGGGCGTCGGCGAGCTGTCCGCGGGCGGTGCGGGCGGTGTCGGGCATGGTGAGGCTCCCCCCGGGGTCGATGGCGTACGGCGTACGGCCATGTTTCGGTGGCGTACGGGCCGCGGCCGGGCCGGGGCCCGTACGCCGCTGCCCGTACGCCGGACGACGAAACGTCGGTTGTGGGCTCGGACGGGCGGACGTCAGACGGCGAGCGCCTGGGCGCGGCGCTTGACCTCCGTGCCGCGATTCTCCCGCAGGGCCTGGGCCGGGGTGCCCGGCAGGCTCGGGTCGGGAGTGAAGAGCCACTCCAGCATTTCTTCCACCGTGAAGCCGTCGTCCCTCAGGAGCGTCAGGGTGCCGGACAGGCCCTTGACGACCTTGTCCCCGTCGATGAAGTCGGCGGGGACGTACAGCGCGCGGTTCTCGCCCCGGCGTACGGCGATGAGCTGGCCCTCCTTGACCAGCTGCCGCACACGGGTCACCTCGACGTCGAACATCTCGGCGATGTCGGGGAGATTCAGCCACGCGGGGACGAGAGCATCGATTTTTGCGTCAATCTCGGTCACGGCATCAAGACTGCCATCCCGGACTGACAGTGGGTAGCCGAGCGGCCTCCGGCGCAGGTCAGAAGTGGGCCGACCGGGGGCATCGGCTAGGCGGTGGCGCTCTTCAGCGGGCGCGACGGGTCCGCCAGCAGCTCCGGGTCCATGGCCGTACCCGCCTCGATCAGCCGCCGTCCCTGCGCCAGGTCCCGGGGGCGCCCCACCGCGAGCAGGGCGACCAGACGCCCCTCACGCAGCCAGCACACCGACCAGGCGGCACCCGTGGGGTCGCCGCGCCACACGGTCGTGTCGGCCGGGGCGTGGTGGCCGACGTACTGCACGAAGCGGCCGAACTGTTCCGACCAGAAGTACGGCACCGGGTCGTACGGCGCCGGGGTCTCGCCGACGATGTCGGCCGCCACCGTGCGGGGGCCCTGGAGGGCGTTGTCCCAGTGGTGGACCAGGAGACGTTCTCCGTACCGTCCTGAAGGGAAGGACGCGCAGTCGCCGACCGCGTAGACGTCCGGCGCGGAGGTCCGCAGGTGGTCGTCGGCCACCACTTCGCCGTACGCGCCGAGCTCGATGCCCGAGTCCCTCAGCCACACCGTCGCCGGGCGTGCCCCGATGCCCACGACCACCGCGCCCGCCCTCACGCGCGAGCCGTCGTCCAGGACCACCGTCCCGTCCTCGACGCGCTCCACGCGCGCGCGGGTGCGCAGGACCGCCCCGCTGTCCGCGTACCAGGCGGCCATGGGTGCGGCCACCTCGGCGGGGAGGGCTCCCGCGAGCGGGCGGTCCGCGGCCTCGACGACCGTCACCGCACAGCCCGCCTCGCGCGCGGCCGTGGCGAACTCCGCCCCGATCCAGCCGGCTCCCACGACCACGACGTCGTGCTGGCGGGCCAGGACGGGCCGCAGCCGCTCCGCGTCGTCCAGGGTGCGCAGCAGGTGCACGCCGGGCACGCCCTCGGCACCCGGCAGCCGGACGGGCTCCGCGCCGGTCGCGAGCACGAGGACGTCGTAGGGGACCGGGCCCGTCGCCGTGTCGAGTTCGTGGTCCCCGGGGCGCACGCCGAGCACCTCGCGGCCGAGCTGCAGCTCGATGCCGAGCGCCTCGAAGTCGACGTCGAAGGCGGATCCCTCGGCCTTGCCGAGCAGGACGGCCTTGGACAGCGGCGGCCGGTCGTACGGCTGGTGCGGCTCCGCGCCGATCAGCGTGACAGGGCCCGCGAAGCCCTGCTCCCGCAGGACGACCGCGGTCTGCACCCCGGCCATGCCGGCGCCCACGACGACGACCCGTCGCTCCGTCCCTCGTGCCTCCGTCTGCTCGCTCACCTGATCACCATAGACACCTGACGAATTGTCAGTCAGCGGTCGGGCTCAGTGACCTGTTCCACAACGCTCGTTCCGCTGCCCGGCTGCGACTCCCACTCCCAGCTCTCCTCCAGGCACACACGCCCGTCGGGGAGCTCGGTCACGAGGGACACACAGTGCCCCGACGAGGTCGTACCGTCCCGCTTGAGCTGCACGTACCGGAAGTCCAGCCGGTCGCCGTCACGGGTACCCACCAGGTGGCCGCGTACGACATCTCCGCCCGCGTACTCGGCCCAGATCTCGACGTCCTTCTCGTGGTACGTGAACCGGGTGCGGGTACCCACCTGACCTGGAGCCTGGTCCGCGACGGGTGCGAGAACGAGACCGTCGAGCGAGCGGGGCATGAGCGGAGGCTCCCTTACTGAGGCGAACGGCACGGGCTAGGGTGGCCAACGTAGAGCACTCGCGGGAGCCCGGACGCATCGGGCTGAGAGGGAGGCTGGCGGCCTCCGACCGTACGAACCTGATCCGGGTCATGCCGGCGAAGGGAGGGGCTGGACGCCCATGCCGCGTACACGTACATCGGATACAGGCACGCCGGACACGCGCACGTCGGATCCGCGCACGCCATCGCCTTCAGGCACATCAGACGTCCTCGTCGTGGGGGGCGGCGTCATCGGGCTCGTGACGGCGTGGCGAGCCGCGCAACGCGGGTTCACCACGGCCGTCGTGGACCCCGAGCCGGGCGGTGGAGCCGCGCGCGTGGCGGCCGGGATGCTGGCCGCGGTGACCGAACTGCACTACGGGGAGCAGACGCTGCTGGGTCTCAACCTGGCGTCCGCGCACCGCTACCCGGCCTTCGCGGCCGAGCTGACCGAGGCGACGGGTCTGGACCTCGGCTACCGCCGGTGCGGCACGCTGGCGGTAGCGCTCGACGCCGACGACCGCGCCCATCTGCGTGAACTGCACGCGCTGCAACGGCGGTCGGGGCTGGACTCGGAGTGGCTGAGCGGACGGGACTGCCGCCGTCTGGAGCCGATGCTCGCGCCGGGCGTCCGCGGCGGTCTGCGGGTCGACGGCGATCACCAGATCGACCCGAGGCGGCTCGCCAGAGCCCTCGTCGCGGCCTGCGAGCGCGCCGGGGTGGTCTTCCACCGGACGTGGGCCGAGAGGCTCCGTGTCGTCCGGGAGCGGGCCGTGGGGATCAGGACCGCCGACGGCACCGACCTCGCCGCCGGGCAGGTCGTCCTCGCCGCGGGCAGCCTGAGCGGGCGACTGGCGGGCGTCCCGGACGACGTCCTGCCGCCGGTACGGCCCGTGAAGGGGCAGGTGCTGCGGCTGACCGTGCCGGAGCGGTACGCGCCCTTCCTGAGCCGGACCGTGCGCGCCGTGGTCCGCGGCAGCCACGTCTACCTGGTGCCCCGTGAGAACGGCGAACTGGTCGTCGGCGCGACCAGCGAGGAACTCGGCTGGGACACGACGGTCACCGCGGGCGGGGTGTACGAACTGCTCCGCGACGCCCATGAGCTGGTCCCCGGGATCACCGAACTGCCGCTCACCGAGACGCGCGCGGGACTGCGCCCCGGCTCCCCCGACAACGCTCCCCTGCTCGGCCCGACCGAGTGCGACGGACTCCTCCTCGCGACCGGCCACTACCGCAACGGCGTGCTCCTCACCCCGGTCACCGGTGACGTCATGGCGCATGCGCTCACCACGGGCGAACTGCCCGAGGAGGCGCGCGACTTCACCCCCAGGCGCTTCGCCGCGGCCGCTCTCACGGAGCAGCACGCATGAACGACATGAACGACATGAACGACGTGCACGTCTTCGTCAACGGAGAGCGGCGGAGGGTCTCCGCGGGCACAGCTCTCGACTCGCTCGTGAAAACCCTCACCGCGGCCCCGTCGGGCGTCGCCGCCGCGCTCAACGAAACCGTCGTCCCGCGCGCGCAGTGGCCGTCCACGCCCCTCTCCGAGGGAGACCGCGTCGAAGTCCTCACGGCCGTCCAAGGAGGCTGACCCATGGCCGACGACCCCTTCGTCCTCGGCGGTACGACCTACTCGTCCCGCCTCATCATGGGCACGGGCGGCGCGCCCAGCCTCGACGTCCTGGAACGCTCCCTCGTGGCGTCCGGCACGGAGCTGACGACGGTCGCGATGCGCCGCGTGAACCCTCAGGCGCACGGCTCGGTGCTGTCCGTGCTGGGCAGGCTGGGCATCCGGGTGCTGCCCAACACCGCGGGCTGTTTCACCGCGGGCGAGGCCGTGCTGACCGCCCGCCTCGCGCGCGAGGCGCTCGGCACCGACCTGGTGAAGCTGGAGGTCATCGCCGACGAGCGCACGCTGCTGCCCGACCCGATCGAGTTGCTGGACGCCGCCGAGACCCTGGTCGACGACGGTTTCACGGTGCTGCCGTACACCAACGACGACCCCGTGCTGGCGCGGAAGCTCCAGGACGCCGGCTGCGCCGCGATCATGCCGCTGGGCTCACCGATCGGCTCCGGGCTCGGCATCCGCAACCCGCACAACTTCCAGCTGATCGTGGAGCACGCGCACGTGCCGGTGATCCTGGACGCGGGAGCGGGCACGGCGTCCGACGCGGCCCTCGCCATGGAACTGGGGTGCGCCGGTGTGATGCTCGCCTCAGCCGTGACGCGGGCGCAGGAGCCGGTCCTCATGGCCGAGGGGATGCGGCACGCCGTGGAGGCGGGCCGGCTCGCGTACCGGGCGGGACGCATTCCGCGGCGCCACTTCGCCGAGGCCTCGTCGCCCCGGGAGGGACAGGCGGTCCTCGACCCGGAGAGGCCCGCGTTCTGAGGGTTCGCCTCGGACGTGCGTCGGGCGTCAAGGACCGGGCTCCCGCGCGCCCCGCGCGGTGAGCCCGAGCGCCCCCGCTGACGTCGCGCAACAGTCACAGGTCTGCTGCATTCCGCCCCCCGGTACCCCGTGACGGGCGGCGCTGACAGTGGCGGCCCCTAGACTCGCCTGCGTGGACACGACCCTTCAGGACCCGCTAGTCGGCCAGGTGCTCGACGGCCGCTACCGGATCGACGCGCGGATCGCGGTCGGCGGGATGGCCACGGTCTACCGGGCCCTGGACACCCGCCTCGACCGCGTGCTCGCGCTCAAGGTGATGCATCCGACCCTGGCCGCCGACAGCAGTTTCGTCGAGCGCTTCATCCGCGAGGCCAAGTCGATCGCGCGGCTCTCCCACCCGAACGTGGTGGGGGTCTTCGACCAGGGGACGGACGGTTCGTACGTCTACCTCGCGATGGAGTACGTCGCCGGATGCACCCTGCGTGACGTGCTGCGCGAGCGCGGGGCCCTGCAGCCGCGGGCCGCGCTCGACATCCTGGAGCCGGTGCTCGCCGCGCTGGGCGCCGCGCACCGGGCCGGGTTCGTGCACCGCGACATGAAGCCGGAGAACGTCCTGATAGGGGACGACGGCCGGGTCAAGGTGGCGGACTTCGGGCTCGTGCGAGCCGTGGACACGGTGACGAACACCACGGGCCAGGTCCTCGGCACCGTCTCCTACCTCGCCCCGGAGCAGCTGGAGCACGGCACGGCCGACACCCGTGTCGACGTGTACGCGTGCGGGGTCGTCCTCTACGAGATGCTGACCGGCGGCAAGCCGCACTCCGGGGACTCCCCCGCGCAGGTGCTCTACCAGGCGCTGAACACGGACGTTCCGCCGCCGTCGGCGTCGGTGCCCGGACTGCCGTACGAGCTGGACGAGTTGGTGGCCTCCGCGACCGCCCGCAACCCCGATCTGCGTCCCTACGACGCGGTGGCGCTGCTCGCGCAGACCCGGGACGCGCGGGCCGGGCTGAGCGACGAGCAGTTGGACGCGGTGCCACCGCAGGCGGTCTTCGCGGAGCACTCGGGTGCCGAGCACCGGACGAGCGTGATCCCGCGCTCGCTGTCGGGGCAGCGGCCGTTGCCGGTGAACGAGGACGAGGGGATGAACCGGACGAGCCGGTTCGAGAGCTCTCCGGTGGAGCCCCCGCGGCGCGGCGCCGCCATCGCCCGGCGCGGGCCGCTGGCGATCGTCGTGGCCGTGCTGCTCGTGCTCGGTGTCGGTACGGGCATCTGGTACGTCAACTCGGGCCAGTTCACCGAGGTCCCGGCGGTGCTGAGGCAGTCCGAGGCGGAGGCGACGAAGCGTGTCGAGGCCGCCGGGCTCGAAGTGGACACCGAGCGCGCGTTCAGCGACACCGTCGAACGCGGCAAGGTGATCAGTACCGATCCGAAGCCGAGCGCCCGCATCCGGGACAACGACACGGTGACGCTGACCATCTCCAAGGGCCCGGAGATGGTGAAGGTGCCCGATGTGCAGGGTCGGCAGCTGAACGAGGCGAAGTCCCGACTGGAGGATCAGGGCCTCGAAGCGGGCCGGGTCACACGGGCGTTCAGCGAGGATGTCCCGAGCGGCTCCGTGATCAGTACGGAACCGGGGGCCGGCACCGAGCGCCGCTCCGGGTCGGCCGTCGCGCTGACCGTCAGCAAGGGCGCGCCGGTGGAGGTGCCGGACGTCACGGACTCGTCGGTCCAGGAGGCCAGGGCGGAGCTGGAGGACGCCGGTCTGAAGGTGGAGATCGCCGAGGAGCGGGTCAACTCCGAGCTCGACCGGGGTCAGGTCGCCCGGCAGTCGCCCGGCGCGGGTGAGGAGGCCGCGCAGGGCGACACGATCACCCTGACGATCTCCAAGGGGCCCGAGATGGTCGAGGTCCCGGACGTCGTGGGTGACAACGTGGACGCGGCCAGGCAGGAGCTGGAGGCCGCCGGCTTCCGGGTCGAGGAGGACCGAGGGCTTCTCGGGCTCTTCGGCGACGAGGTCAGGAAGCAGTCGGTCGAGGGCGGGAAGACGGCGCCCAAGGGGTCGACGATCACGATTCAGATCCGCTGACGGTCCCTCCGGGGGCTGGCCGGGGATTCCGGGGTGGGCCGGGGGTTGTTTTCGCCCCCGCCGCCCCTACCCGTCCCATCCTGTCCCTGGGAGCTCCGCCCCCAGGCCCCCGGGGTGAGGGGTGGTTGGGGTGGGTGGGTTGGTGCGGGTGGGTGGGGGCTGGTCGCGCAGTTCCCCGCGCCCCTAAAAGCCGTGCGGTTCCCCGCGCCCCCGAAAGCCAGCTCCTCCCGGCGGAGCCCCGTACCGTGCATGACACCCTGAGAACGTGACCAGCAAGTACCTTCGCAATCCCGTGGGGAGCCATGTCCCCGTGGCCGGTGGGCTGCATTCCGTGGGGCTGACCTACGCTCACGATCTCAAGGCGGAGACCGTGCAGGTGTTCGTGGCCAACCCCCGCGGTTGGGCGACCCCACCGGGCAGTCCGAGGCAGGACGAGGCGTTCCGCGAGACGTGTGACGCCGAGTCGATCCCGGTGTACGTCCACGCGCCCTACCTGATCAACTTCGGTTCGCACACCGAGGCCACGGTCGAGAAGTCGGTGGAGTCGCTGCGCCACTCGCTGCGCAGAGCCCGCGAGATCGGCGCCCTCGGCGTGGTCGTCCACACCGGGAGCGCGACCGGCGGCCGTGAGCGCTCCGTGGCGCTCAAGCAGGTGCGCGAGCAGATGCTGCCCCTGCTCGACGAGCTGACCCACGACGACGACCCGTACCTCCTGCTGGAGTCCACCGCGGGCCAGGGCTCCTCCCTCTGCTCGCGCACCTGGGACTTCGCGCCGTACTTCGAGGCGCTCGACGCCCATCCGAGGCTGGGCGTCTGCCTGGACACCTGCCACGTCTTCGCCGCGGGCCACGACCTGACCGGGCCGACCGGAATGCACCAGACGCTCGACCTGCTGGTGGACAGCGTCGGCGAGGGCCGGCTCAAGCTGATCCACGCCAACGACTCCAAGGACGTCGTCGGCGCCCACAAGGACCGCCACGAGAACATCGGCTCCGGCCACATCGGCGAGGACCCGTTCCGCGCGCTGATGACCCACCCCGCCACCGAGGGCGTCCCGCTGATCATCGAGACACCCGGCGGCAAGGTGGGCCACGCGACGGACGTGGAACGGCTGAAGAAGCTCAGGGAGGGCCAGGTCAGGGAGGGAAGCGAGGCGCCGGGAGGAAACCGAAGCGGCATACCACGTTGAGGAATACCCCTAGGGGGTATACGGTTCCTGTGCAGTGAGAGGAACCGTCACCCGGCATTGGGGGCCACCATGGAGCACGGCACGCACGCGCACCACACCCACGAGGAACACGCGCACGCGCACGCTTCCGGCGCCACCACCTGGGGCACCGCCGCCAAGGCCACCCTCCACTGCCTCACCGGCTGCGCCATCGGCGAGATCCTCGGCATGGTGATCGGTACCGCGTTCGCCTGGCACAACGTGCCGACGATGATCCTCGCGATCGTCCTGGCCTTCGTCTTCGGCTATTCGCTCACGCTGTACGCCGTCACGAGGGCGGGACTGTCACTGAAGGCCGCGATCGGTGTCGCGCTCGCCGCGGACACCGTCTCCATCGCCGTGATGGAGCTGGTCGACAACGGCGTGGTCCTGCTGGTGCCGGGCGCGATGGACGCCCACCTCGCGGACGCCCTCTTCTGGTGGGCGCTCGCCCTGGCCTTCGCGATCGCGTTCCTGGTGACCACACCGGTCAACAAGTGGATGATCGGCCGCGGCAAGGGCCACGCGGTGGTGCACCAGTACCACTGACGCCTCACGGAGCGCCACGGATCAGAGCTCGGGGCCGTCCCCGGGCTCTTCCTGGTACGAGTAGCGCTGCTCCCGCCAGGGATCGCCGAGGTTGTGGTACCCGCGCTCCTCCCAGAAGCCGCGCCGGTCGGCGGTCATGTACTCCACGCCACGGACCCACTTGGGCCCCTTCCAGGCGTACAGCTGCGGCACGACGAGCCGCAGCGGGAAGCCGTGTTCCGCGGTGAGCAGCTCACCGTCCTTGTGGGTGGCGAAGATCGTACGCTCGGAGGCGAAGTCGTCGAGCCGGAGGTTCGAGCTGTAGCCGTACTCCGCCCACACCATGACGTGGGTGACGGCGGGCGCGGGCGGCGCGATCCGAAGGATCGTACGGGCGGGAACGCCGCCCCATTCGGCGCCCAGCATGCTGTATTTGGTGACACAGTGCAGATCGGCCACGACCGTGGCGTAGGGCAGGGCCGTGAACTCCTCGTGCGTCCAGGAGTGCTTCTCACTGTCGGCGGTGGCGCCGAAGACCCGGAAGTCCCAGCGCTCGGAGCGGAACTTGGGAACAGGGCCGTAGTGCGTGACCGGCCAACCGCGCTGAAGCCGCTGACCCGGCGGGAGCTGCGGCTGCTCGGCGCCTCCCGATGCGCGATCTCCGGATTCGCGAGACGAGCGATCTCCAGATTCGCGTTCCACCGGCTGACCCATGACTCCATCCTGACAGACCCCGAGCGGTGGAGATGACCCACCCCACCCCTACCCCGACAAAATGGACTAAGCCTGCCCTTACTTACTAAGCGTGCACTTACTGGACGGGCCTTGACGGCGGTGGAATCATGCGGCGCAACCTGCCAGTCCCCCCGCTTGGAAGGAGCCTCTGCGATGCAGGGCGACCCCGAGGTCATCGAATTCCTCAACGAGCAGCTGACCGCCGAGCTCACCGCGATCAACCAGTACTTCCTGCACGCGAAGATGCAGGAGAACTTCGGCTGGACCAAACTCGCGAAGTACACGCGGGCCGAGTCGTTCGACGAGATGAAGCACGCCGAGGTGCTCACCGACCGGATCCTCTTCCTGGACGGCCTGCCGAACTACCAGCGGCTGTTCCACGTGAGGGTCGGGCAGACGGTCACCGAGATGTTCCAGGCCGACCGGCAGATCGAGGTCGAGGCGATCGACCGCCTCAGGCGCGGCATCGAGGTGATGCGCAACAAGGGCGACGTCACGTCCGCGAACATCTTCGAGTCGATCCTGGCGGACGAGGAACACCACATCGACTACCTCGACACCCAGCTGGAGCTGGTGGAGAAGCTCGGCGAGGCGCTCTACATCGCCCAGCTGATCGAGCAGCCGGAGAGCTAGGAGCAAGAGCCAGGCGCGAGAGCCGCGCGCTGGAGCTAGGCGGCTTCGTCGAGCCCTTCGAGGTCCGACAGCACCGGCCGGCCGCCGTCGACCAGGTCCCGGCGGGGGCATGCCCCTCGGCCGAGGATCGCCTGGATCCGGCGTACGCACGAGCCACAGTCGGTGCCCGCCTTGCAGGCGGACGCTATCTGGCGAGGGGTGCAGGCACCGTTCTCCGCGTGATGCTTGACCTGCTGCTCGGTGACCCCGAAGCAACTGCAGACGTACACGCGGTTCCACCTCCCGCCGGGATAGGTCACTGTCGCCGTCCCGCTTGATCGGTGAGGCTAACCTAACCTTACCCGGCCCGTCCGGGCAGCAAAAGTGGAAGGGGCGCGGATCGTATGTGATCCGCGCCCCACCACATGCCTGGTAACAGGCGAACCGCTTACTGGTCCCTGTACATCTCGGCGACGAGGAACGCCAGGTCGAGCGACTGGCTGCGGTTGAGCCGGGGGTCGCAGGCCGTCTCGTAGCGCTGGTGCAGGTCGTCGACGAAGATCTCGTCGCCGCCGCCCACGCACTCGGTGACGTCGTCACCGGTCAGCTCCACGTGGATGCCGCCCGGGTGGGTGCCGAGGCCCTTGTGGACCTCGAAGAAGCCCTTGACCTCGTCGAGCACGTCGTCGAAGCGACGGGTCTTGTGCCCGGAGGCCGCCTCGAAGGTGTTGCCGTGCATCGGGTCGGTCACCCAGGCCACGGTGGCGCCCGAGGCGGTGACCTTCTCGACCAGCTCGGGCAGCTTGTCGCGGACCTTGTCGGCGCCCATGCGGACGACGAAGGTCAGCCGGCCCGGCTCGCGCTCGGGGTCGAGGCGCTCGATGTACTGCAGCGCCTCCTCGGCCGTCGTCGTCGGGCCGAGCTTGATCCCGATCGGGTTGCGGATCTGCGAGGCGAACTCGATGTGCGCGCCGTCCAGCTGCCGGGTGCGCTCACCGATCCACACCATGTGCGCCGACACGTCGTACAGGTGGCCCGTACGCGAGTCGACCCTGGTCAGCGCCGACTCGTAGTCGAGCAGCAGCGCCTCGTGCGACGAGTAGAACTCGACGGTCTTGAACTCCTCCGGGTCGGCCCCGCAGGCGTGCATGAAGTTCAGCGCGTTGTCGATCTCGCGCGCCAGTTGCTCGTAGCGCTGCCCGGACGGGGACGACTTCACGAAGTCCTGGTTCCAGGCGTGCACCTGGCGCAGGTCGGCGTAGCCGCCGGTGGTGAAGGCGCGCACCAGGTTCAGCGTCGAGGCGGACGCGTGGTACATCCGCTTCAGGCGCTCGGGGTCCGGGACGCGGGCCGCCTCGGTGAAGTCGAAGCCGTTGACGGAGTCGCCCCGGTAGGTCGGGAGCGTCACGCCGTCGCGGGTCTCGGTCGGCTTGGAGCGCGGCTTGGAGTACTGCCCCGCGATCCGGCCGACCTTCACGACCGGCACGGAGGCCGCGTACGTGAGGACGGCGCCCATCTGGAGCAGTGTCTTGAGCTTGTTGCGGATCTGGTCGGCGGACACCGCGTCGAAGGCCTCGGCGCAGTCGCCGCCCTGGAGCAGGAACGCCTCGCCCTTGGCGACGGCTCCCATCCGGGCGCGCAGCTGGTCGCACTCGCCCGCGAAGACGAGCGGCGGATACGACTCGAGGTCCGCGATCACTGCGCGCAGAGCCTCGGTGTCGGGGTACTCGGGCTGCTGCGCCGCGGGCAGGTCTCGCCAGGTGTTGCCAGCGCTCGCGCTGGACTTAGCGTTCACGGTCACGACGTCAACATTACGGGGTCGTGTCCGGCGTCCATCCCCATGCCCATCAAGTGAGACGAACCCCGCTCGATCGAAGCGGGGCTCGTCACATCGGGCAGCGTGGCGGGTCAGTGCAGGTTCATGACCGCCGGGTCGGTGAAGCCGACGGCGAAGACGGTGCGCAGGGACAGGTTCGCCGCTTCGTCGTACTCGTCACAGGCGTTTTTCCTGGTGTCCTCCACGTCGACGGCCGGGAACTCGTACGGGTAGCTCGACCGCAGCGTCGTGCCGGGGCAGAAGTGCTCCGTCAGCCCCCACAGCTCGTCCACCGGGTTCGCGTCGAGCGTCGGCCAGTAGCTCAGGGACTGCGGTGTGCCCACCGCCCAGTTCCCGCTGGCGTTCGGAACGTTGTCGACCGTGACGTTGCACGCCGTCGGGGCCCGGGTGTCTCCCATCCATGTGTGGGAGAAGACGGCGGGCTGGAGGGCGCAGCCCTTGTGGAAGGCGAAGTTCAGCAGCCCCGTGTCGTCGGTCCAGGTCATGCCGCCCTGCAGGCCCACGTAACGGGAGGCCGCGTACGCGTCCTGGATCACGGTCCTGCCACCGGACATGTTGAGCAGACCCGGATAGGTCGAGGCGCTGGTCGGGTTGAGCTGGTAGCGCACCACACGGCCGCCGGCGGCGGTGCCGAACCACTCCCCCGTGACCAGCTTGTACGGGCTGCCGCCGGACTTGTCCAGGGAGAGCCAGGAGTAGCAGAGGGAGTCCGCGTCAGGGGTACCGCCGACGGCGTCCGCGTCGCACGCGCCGGACGGCGGAGGAGACGCCTGCTTGTAGTAGTGGACCTGCGGCAGCACGTACGGGTAGCCGCAGGCGCTGGACCTGCCGCTGCCGTCGATGCCGTAGTTGTTGATGCCGGAGCCGTACGTGTCGACCTTGCCGAGCTTGTTGATGTCGAAGACCCGGATGCCGTTGGAGGTGTCGGTGACATAGATGTAGTTCGCGTACCAGACGATGCCGCCGCCGTGTCCGGTGACGAACTTGAAGTCCGCGCCGCCGTCCGTCGGCTCCGCGAGCAGGACGTGACGGTACTTGCCGGTGTCCCGGTCGATGAAGGTCAGCTTGAGCAGGTTGTTCGTCCGGCACTTGTCGTTGGCCTCGACGGCGCCGGCCGCGTTGGTCTTGAACGTCTTGTAGTGCCAGGCCACCGCCGTGACGTGCTTGCCCTGAATGGCGCCGTCGGCTCCGTCGGCGGTGCCGGTGCCGCTCATGCCCTGCGGCCACCAGCGCGGCGTGGTGTCGTCACCGTGCGCCGAGGACCAGCACCAGGAGACCTTCCTGGTCACCGGCGGCAGCGCCTTCGTCTCGTCGCCGACGCAGGAGCGCATCGTGCGCAGGTTCATCCAGGGGTCGGTCGTCCCGGACGAGTTCTTCGTGTAGTCGGTGGTGACGACATCGGTGAGGTCGGCGTCCGCCAGCTTGCCGTCGAGGGTGGTCGCCGCCGACACGGAACTCGTGTCGGTCATCCTGAACCGGTCGCCGCTGAGCGTCAGCTTCGTCATCGTGGGGTCGTCCGCCGCCGTCGCGGGCTGTCCCGTGAGCCCGGCTAACAGGGCGGCCGTCGCCGCGACGAAGGCCAGGGGGCTCATTCTCCGTATGAGTGACACACTCACCCTTTCGTGTAACTGAAGCAGGCGTGATCATAAGGTGAACCCAGGACGAGTTCACGTGACTTCACGCAGTTCACGTGAGATGTGCGATAGGGTGCGGCGCATGTTCGCGCACTCGACCCGGAACCAGAACTGGTGGTGGACCGCTCACCCGGCGGCCCACTGACTGCGCGTATCAGAAGACATCGCGAAGGCCGCCCGAGGGGCGGCCTTCGGTGTTTCCGCGACCAGGGCCGTCCCCTCTCCGAATGAGAAGGAACAGACCCGTGAACCTGTCCGACCTGCTGGACGATCCCCGCCCCTTCGCCCTGCTGCGCCGCCGCACACCGGGCCACGACCACGACGTGGTGGAACTCCTGATCGGCCCGGTCTCCTCCTGCGAGCGGCTGGCCGACCTCCCCGACGAGGGTCTCGCCCTCATCCCCTTCCGGCAGATCCGCGAGCGCGGCTTCGACGTCCGCAACGACGGCACACCGCTGGCGGTGCTGACGCCCGAGGAGCGGTACGAGATCCCGCTCGCCGACGTCCTGGACGAGCTGCCCACGCACGACGTCCGGGTCGAGGGCGGCGGCTTCGACGTGGCGGACGAGGAGTACGCCGGGATCGTCGGGCGGGTGCTGCGCGAGGAGATCGGGCGGGGCGAGGGCGCGAACTTCGTGATCCGGCGGACGTACGAGGGTGAGATCCCGGGATTCGGGCGCGCCGACGCCCTGGCGCTCTTCCGCCGGCTGCTGGAGGGCGAGCGGGGCGCTTACTGGACGTTCGTCGTGCACACCGGTGAGCGCACGCTGGTCGGGGCGAGCCCCGAAGTGCACGTCCGGATGGCCGGCGGGACCGTCGTCATGAACCCGATCAGCGGGACGTACCGCTACCCGGCCGAGGGGCCGACGCCGGAGCACCTGCTGGACTTCCTCGCCGACGGCAAGGAGATCGAGGAGCTCTCGATGGTCGTCGACGAGGAGCTCAAGATGATGTGCACGGTCGGCGACATGGGCGGGGTGGTGGTCGGGCCGCGGCTGAAGGAGATGGCCCACCTCGCCCACACCGAGTACGAGTTGCGGGGGCGGTCGTCCCTGGATGTGCGGGACGTGTTGCGGGAGACGATGTTCGCGGCGACCGTCACGGGTTCGCCCGTGCAGAACGCGTGCCGGGTCATCGAACGGCATGAGGTGGGTGGGCGCGGGTACTACGCGGGGGCGCTGGCGCTGATCGGCCGGGATGCCGGCGGGACGCAGACGCTGGACTCGCCGATTCTCATCCGGACCGCCGACATCGACACGGCGGGACGTCTGAGGGTGCCCGTGGGCGCCACCCTCGTCCGCGGCTCGGATCCGCGGAGCGAGGTCGCCGAGACGCACGCGAAGGCGGCGGGTGTGCTGGCCGCGCTGGGTGTACGGCCCGGTCGGCCCCGTCAGGAGCGGGTGCGGCCGCGGCTGTCGGACGATCCCCGGGTGCGGGCGGCGCTCGACGGGCGGCGGGCCTCGCTGGCGCCGTTCTGGCTGCGGATGCAGGAGCGGTCCGACGTCCTTCAGGGGCACGCTCTCGTCGTCGACGGCGAGGACACCTTCACCGCGATGCTCGGGCATGTCCTGCGGTCGTCCGGGCTGGAGGTGACGGTACGGCGGTACGACGAGCCGGGGCTGCGGGAGGTTGTGCTCGCGCACGAGGGGCCGGTGGTGCTGGGGCCCGGGCCGGGGGACCCCTCCGACATGGGCGACCCCAAGATGCGGTTCCTGCGGGGGCTGGCGGCCGATGTCGTGCGGGGGCACCGGCATGGTGTCCTCGGGGTCTGCCTCGGTCATGAGCTGATCGCGGCGGAGCTGGGGCTGGAGATCGTGCGGAAGGCGGTTCCGTACCAGGGGGCCCAGACGGAGATCGATCTGTTCGGGCGGCTGGAGACGGTCGGTTTCTACAACAGCTTCGTGGCGTACTGCGACGACGAGACGGCGGAGGAACTGGGGGCGCACCAGATGGAGGTCAGCCGTGCCGCGAACGGGGAGGTGCACGCGTTGCGGGGGCCCGGGTTCGCCGGTGTTCAGTTCCATCCCGAGTCGGTGCTGACGCTGAACGGTGCGTTGGTGGTACGGGAGTTGATCGCCCCCGCCGCCCTTACCCGTCCCCTCCCCGGGGGCTGCCGCCCCCAGACCCCCGAATCGGCCTGAACGGCCTCGTCCTCAAACGCCGGACGAGCTGAAAAATCAGCCCCTCCGGCGTTTGAGGAGCGGGGCCCGGGGCGGAGCCCGGCGGGGTCAGCCGAAGAAGACGCCCACCTCCTCGTACAGCTTCGGGTCGACCGTCTTCAGCCTGGCCGTGGCGTCGGCGATGGGTACACGGACGATGTCGGTGCCGCGCAGGGCGACCATCTTGCCGAAGTCCCCGTCACGGACGGCCTCGATGGCGTGCAGCCCGAACCGGGTGGCGAGCCACCGGTCGAAGGCGCTGGGGGTGCCGCCCCGCTGGACGTGGCCGAGCACCGTCGTACGCGCCTCCTTGCCCGTACGCCTCTCGATCTCCTTGGCCAGCCACTCCCCGACGCCGGAGAGACGGACATGCCCGAAGGAGTCGAGGGACCCGTCCTTCAGAACCATGTCACCGTCCTTCGGCATGGCCCCTTCCGCCACGACCACGATCGGCGCGTACGACGCCCGGAAGCGCGAGGTCACCCAGGCGCAGACCTGGTCGACGTCGAAGCGCTGCTCGGGGATGAGGATGACGTTCGCGCCCCCCGCCAGCCCCGAGTGCAGCGCGATCCAGCCGGCGTGACGGCCCATGACCTCCACCACCAGAACCCTCATGTGCGACTCGGCGGTGGTGTGGAGGCGGTCGATCGCCTCCGTGGCGATGCCGACCGCGGTGTCGAAACCGAAGGTGTAGTCCGTGGCCGAGAGGTCGTTGTCGATCGTCTTCGGGACGCCGACCACGGGGACGCCGTACTCGTCCGTGAGGCGCGCGGCCACCCCCAGGGTGTCCTCGCCGCCGATCGCGATGAGCGCCTCGACCTCCTGCTTCGCGAGGTTCTCCTTGATCCTGCGGATACCGTCCTCCTGCTTGAGGGGGTTGGTCCGCGAGGAACCGAGGATGGTGCCGCCGCGCGGCAGGATGCCGCGCACCGCGGGGATGTCCAGCCGCACGGTGTCGTTCTCCAGCGGACCCCGCCATCCGTCCCGGAAGCCGACGAAGTCATAGCCGTACTCCTGCACGCCCTTGCGGACGATGCCCCGGATGACGGCGTTGAGCCCGGGGCAGTCGCCGCCTCCGGTCAGTACTCCGACCCGCATGGAAATGTCCCTTCGCCATACGCTGCCTGATCGCTGATCGCCATACGCGTGCCTGACGTGCGTCGCGGACGCGCCGCACCTGACATCAGCCACGCTAATAGTGATCCAGGTCACTTCGGCATGGGGCGGAAGGTCAATTCCGGTGAATTGTGGGTGAGTTGATCAAGTTGGAGTCACTCGTCCGGGTGTATCGCCCTGTTTACGCCCCGTCGAGGCCCCGTTCTATGGCATAGCGGACCAGCTCCACGCGATTGTGCAACTGCAGCTTGCCGAGGGTGTTCTGCACGTGGTTCTGGACCGTGCGGTGCGAGATGACCAGGCGTTCCGCGATCTGCTTGTAGCTCAGGCCCTTGGCGACCAGTCGGAGCACCTCGGTCTCGCGGTCGGTGAGCTGCGGCGCCCTGGGCCTGTCGGCGTCCGCTCCGGCGGACAGGACCGGATCCGGTTCGGAGGCGAGTCGGCGGTACTCACCGAGGACCAGGCCCGCGAGCCCCGGCGTGAACACCGGGTCGCCGACGGCCGTACGGCGCACGGCGTCGATCAGCTCCTCGGTGGAGGCCGATTTGAGGAGGTAGCCGGTCGCCCCCGACTTCACGGCCTCCAGCACGTCCGCGTGCTCACCGCTGGCCGACAGGACGAGGACCCGCAGCGCCGGGTTCGCGCCCACCAGTTCCTTGCACACCTGCACCCCGGGCTTGGCCGGCAGGTTCAGGTCCAGGACGAGGACGTCGGGCGCGGCGGCCTGGGCGCGGCGTACCGCCTGCTCGCCGTCGCCCGCCGTGGCCACCACGTCGAAGCCGGACTCGGCCAGGTCACGGGCGACGGCGTCGCGCCACATGGGGTGGTCGTCGACCACCATGACCTTGATCGAGCCCTGCTGAGACCGCTCCTCGGGCACACCGGGCTCCTGTATGTCCCTGCTCTCCGTCACCGCTTCTCCGCCTTCCCCCGTGCGTTCTTCGTGCCCTTCGTGTCCTTCGGCCCCTGTGGGGCCTTGGGTACCTTCAGTTCGACCTCCGTGCCCTGCCCCGGGACCGAGACCAGGTCGGCCGTGCCGCCGATGTCGCGCAGCCGGCCCCTGATGGACAGGGCGACACCGAGCCGCCCCTCGCCCTCGGCCTGGGCGAGCCGGCCCTCGGGGATGCCCGGACCGTCGTCCCGTACGGTCACGATCACCTCGTCCGGCTCGTCCTCCACGAGGATCCAGGCACGGGCGCTCTCTCCGGCGTGCCTGCGGACATTGTCCAGGGCCGCGCCGGCGGCCGCGGCCAGCTCGCGCGCGGTGAGCGGGGCGAGCCGCACGGGGGCGCCGGGTTCGGAGAGGGTGACCTTGGAGCCGGCGTAGGGGGCGAGGAGGGTGCGCAGATCGACCAGGGGCGTCTCCCCGTCCGGCGCGCTCGGGTCGTCCGCGCCGTCCGGTTCCTCCACCATCCGTACGACCGCTCCCTCGGCCGCGTCCTCCGAGACGCGCGAGACCGGGACGAGCCCGCCGGAGACCAGGGTGCGCAGGGCGACCTCCTGCTCGCCCGCCATCCGGCCCAGTTCGGCCGCCTCGCCGCCGAGCGCGGTGCCGCGCCGCTGCACCATGGCGAGGACCTGGAGCACGCTGTCGTGGATGTCGCGGGCCAGCCGCTCCCGCTCACGGGTCGCGGCCTCGATCTCCAGGGCGCGGGCCAGGGTCCGCTCGGAGGCCCGGGCGACCTCGACGACGTAGCCGATGGCGATGGAGGCGACCCAGACGAGCACCACGTTGTGGATGGTGTCGCGGGTCGGGGCGCCGCGCTCGACGATGTTGACGGCGGCCACGAGCGTGGAGGCGAAGGCCGCCCAGCGCCAGCCGCCCTTGATCGCGAAGGCCAGGACGGCGCCCGCCGTCCATATCGACGGCAGTGTGGGGCCGCCGGCCTCGATCCGCTCGGGTGCGTCGGCGACGCGGGTGAGCAGGATGCCGGCGAGCGCGATGGTGAGGTCGGCGGCGAGGAAACGCTTGGTGCAGTTGGCCGCGTTCGCGACCCTGGGGAGGGTGGCCAGGGTCCACACGACGAGCACCGTGTAGTAGGCGACGGCCACCCAGGGGCGCTCGAACTTGTCGTTCGCGCTGACGTAGAGGCCGATCGCGTACAGCATGGTCAGGATGCGGTAGCCGGTCAGGGCACGCCACAGCGGCTGCTCGACCGACATCCTCATGACTCTCTCGCGTCTGGGCATGTCCCCCCTATTTTTCGGTCGTTCGCCTCCGGGGCGCTCACGCCCCTCGGCTCACTCGCCCACCCCACCCCTGACGCGAGCGTCTGTCCAGGAGACGGACCGCTGCTAGGAGTCGGACCGCTGCTCCCGCTCCGCCTGTTCCTTCTCGGCCTGTTCCTTCTCGGCCTGGTCTTTCTCGGCCTGGTCCTTCTCGGCCTTGGCCAGTGCCGCCTTCGCCGCCTTGTCGGCCTGCTTCTCCGCCTTCGCCGCCTCGGCGATCTGCCGCTTGGCGGCGGTCGCGTAGACGTCGACGTACTCCTGGCCGGAGAGCTTCATGATTTCGTACATGACCTCGTCGGTCACCGCGCGAAGCACGAAACGGTCGTGCTCCATGCCCTGGTACCGGCGGAAGTCCAGGGGCTTGCCGATGCGGATGCCCGGCCGCATCAACTTGGGCATGACCTTCCCCGGCGGCTGGATCTTCTCCGTGTCGATCATGGCGACCGGGATGACGGGCGCGCCGGTGGCGAGCGCCACGCGGGCGAGGCCGCCGGGCTTGCCCCGGTAGAGGCGGCCGTCGGGCGAGCGGGTGCCCTCCGGGTAGATGCCGAACAGCTCACCGCGCTCCAGGACCTCGATACCGCTCCTGATCGCCGCCTCACCCGCGCCGCGCGCGCCGGAGCGGTCCACCGGGAGCTGGCCCACGCCCTTGAAGAAGGCGGCCGTCAGCCGGCCCTTCACCCCGGGCGTGGTGAAGTACTCGGCCTTCGCGATGAAGGTGACCTTGCGGTCGAGGACCGCGGGCAGGAAGAAGGAGTCCGAGAAGGACAGGTGGTTGCTCGCCAGGATCGCGGGGCCCTCGGCGGGAACGTTCTCCAGACCTTCCACCCAGGGCCTGAAGGCGACCTTCAGCGGACCCCCAACAGCGACCTTCATCGCGCCGTACAACAACCGAGTGCCTCCTGTATCCGTAGATCAGACTTTAACCCGGAGCGCCGTCAAAAGCCCCCGCGGGCCCTCCGGTCCGAGTGGCCGAAGGGCCTGGTCGGTGTCAGTGCCGTCGCGTACGGTGAAGTACACCTCGAAGCCCGCCAACCTCAGACCTTCTCGTTGTTCGCGTCGTTCTCGCTGTTCTCGCTGTTCTCGTTGTTCTTTCGTTGATCCCGGTCCTTACCTCACCGAACAGGAGACCGACGTGCCGGTCCTTCCTGGAGCCGAGCCGTACCGCCACGAGGGCGGGGAGGTCGGCGTCCTCCTCTGCCACGGCTTCACCGGTTCCCCGCAGTCGCTGCGCCCCTGGGCGGAGTACCTCGCCGAGCGCGGTCTGACCGTCGCCCTGCCGCTCCTGCCCGGCCACGGCACGCGCTGGGAGGACATGCAGCTCACCGGCTGGCAGGACTGGTACGCGGAGGTGGACCGCGAGCTGCGCGCCCTGCGCCGGCGCTGCGCCCGGGTGTTCGTGTTCGGCCTGTCCATGGGCGGCGCGCTCACCCTGCGGCTGGCCGCGAAGCACGGGGACGACGTCTCGGGCATCGTGGTCGTCAACCCGGCGAACAAGGTGCACGGCCTGTCCGCGTACGCCCTTCCCATGCTCCGCCACGTCGTACGGACGACGAAGGGGCTGACCAGCGACATAAAGAAGGAGGGCGGTGTCGAGGTCGGGTACGACCGGGTCCCGCTGCACGCGGCGCACTCCCTGCGGAACTTCTTCCGGCTCGTCGACGTCGAACTCCCCCAGGTGACCCAGCCGATGTTGCTGCTGCGCAGCCCCGAGGACCACGTGGTGCCGCCGGCCGACTCCGCGCGCGTCCTCAGCCGGGTGTCGTCCAGGGACGTCACGGAGATCCTGCTGGAACAGAGCTACCACGTCGCGACGTTGGACAATGACGCGGAGCGGATCTTCGAGGAGAGCTACGCGTTCATCGCACGGCTCGCGCCCGGGGCCGGCGAGGACACGACCGGAGCGGGACAGGTGGGCACACAGGAAGGGACGGCCACTGGTGGCTGAGCACGACTCCGAGCGCGAGCCGGAGGAGACGGGCGTATCCCCCGGCGAGTCGGGCGAGGAGCAGCACGTGCCGTTCGACGAGGACGCCGCGTGGCGGGCGATCGTCGCCGGGTACGGCGAGGAGCCCCCGGATCCGCCCGGTGCCCGGCCGTTCCGCTCGGTGGAGGACCTGGCGCTGCCGGAGCCCGAGCCGGACGACGCCACGGACGAGCCGGCCCCCAAGCCTCCCGAGAAGCCGTTCGACAAGCCCTCCGGCCCAAGCTCGGAAAAGGGCTTGGACAAGGACTCCGACGACGGCTCGGACAAGGGTTCCGGCAAGGCCGGGGACCAGTCCTCCGACGAGGCCGGTCCCTCCGCCACCAAGCCGCTGGGCAGCTCCATCGCGTTCGCACCCGGCGTCGGCGGCGGCCCGCGTGACTACCGGGCGCCGGAGCCGAGCGAGGACGACTTCGGCGAGGACGACGAGGGCCACTTCGTACCGCCCGAGCCGCCCCCGCTGCCCGCGGCCGACGCGACGGCCAAGTTCGCCTGGCTCGCGGTGATCGGCGGGCCCGTCCTGCTGCTGCTCGCCGTCCTGCTCGGCTGGGACATGACGTGGTGGCTGGCCACCGTCGGTATCGGCGGCTTCCTCGGCGGCTTCGCCACGCTGGTGATGCGCATGAAGGGCGACGACGAGGACGACGACGATCCGGGGCGCGGCGCGGTCGTCTGACCTGGGCCGGGGACGAAGCGCGACGAAGCTAGCTCGCGGGCACTTTGAGGGCGGCCAGGACCGGCAGATGGTCCGTGGCCGCCCTCAGGTCGTTCTCCGTGACTCCGGGATGGCCGACGGGTACTCCGCAGCCCAGCACCCCGATGCCGCGCGTGGCGAGGATCGCGTCGATGCGCCGGCGGGGGTCGGTGGGGGTGAAGGTGTCCTCGGCGCCCCAGGGGGCGGTGGCCCAGCAGTCCTGGAGGTCGGCGGCGAGGCGCTTGAAGGTGCGGCCGTCCGGGCGTTCGTTGAGGTCGCCGCCCGCGATCGCGTGCTCCACGCCCATCCCGGCGAGCCGGTCCAGGAGCATGCCTCCCTGCTCGTACCGCTCGTCCTTCCGCAGACTCAGGTGACAGCTCAGGACGCCCAGCCGGGCGCCCCCGAACCGTACGACCGCCGTCGCGAAGCCGCGCCGGTGCAGGCCAGGGGTGAGGGGCAGGAGTACGTCCTCGGTGCGCTCGACCGTCGCCCGCAGGGAACACAGCAGCGCGGGGCCGGAGGCGGTGGCGCCGCCCGAGAGGGTGACGAGGCCCGAGGCCGCGGCCAGCCGGGCGAGTTTCTTGCGCCAGCGGAAGAAGCGGGGGGCTTCCTGGATGAGGACCACGTCGGGGGCGCAGGCGGTGATGACGCGGGCCAGTGCTTCGGTGTCGTCTCGCATCGAGCGGATGTTGTAGCTGAGGACGCGGATGACGGCGGAACCGTCGGGCTCGGTACGGGAGTCGGGCAGCAGCGCCATGTGGATCAATGTACGCCCAAGAGCTCGGGGCGCGAGGTTGATGTGCGACCGCCCGCTCGTCGTGGCTTGTCGCGCAGTTCCCCGCGCCCCTTAAGAACGTGCGGTCACCACACCTCGAAAAGTGGCCCTCACATGGTCGGGTCCGGCTGGCGGGCCAGGTCCGCCGCGCCCACCAGGCCCGCTTCGTTGCCGAGCTGGGCGGCGATCACGTCGGCCACCGGGCGCCAGTTGCCGCCCACCAGCCAGCGCTTGTACGACTTGCGGATCGGGTCGAGGACCAGCTCGCCCTCGTCGGAGAGGCCGCCGCCGACGATGAAGGCGGAGGGGTCGAAGAGGGAGGCGAGGTCGGCGAGGCCGGCGCCGGCCCAGCGTGCGAGCTCACGGTAGGAGTCGACGGCCACGGGGTCGCCCTGCCGGGCCGCCACGGAGATGTGCTTGCCCTCGATGCCCTCGGGGGTGCCGTCGCCCAGAGCGAGCAGGATCTCGGCGTTCTCGGGGGTCGCGTTGGCGCGCTGCTTGGCGTATCTGACGAGGGCGCGCCCCGAGGCGTACTGCTCCCAGCAGCCCTGCGAGCCGCAGCCGCACAGCAGGCCGTCCGGGACCATACGGATGTGGCCGAACTCGGCGGCCACGCCGAAGTGCCCGCGGCGCAGCTTGTTGCCGATGATGATGCCGCCACCGAGGCCGGTGCCGAGCGTGATGCAGATGACGTTGCGGTGGCCCTTGCCGGCGCCGAACCTGTACTCGCCCCACGCCGCCGCGTTCGCGTCGTTCTCCACGACGACCGGCAGGTGGACGCGTGCCTCGACCTTCTCCTTCAGCGGCTCCTGGCGCCAGTCGATGTTGGGGGCGAAGTAGACCGTGGACCGCTGGCGGTTGACGTATCCGGCGGCACCGATGCCCACGCCGACGATCTCGTGTCCGGCGCGGGCGCCCTCGACGGCGGCGGCGATCGCGTCCACGATTGTCTCGGGCGTGCCCGGAGTCGGCACCTTGTGGGTCGAGAGGATGTTGCCTTCCTCGTCGACCACACCGGCCGCGATCTTCGTGCCGCCGATGTCGACGCCGATGGTGAGTCCCATGAATCCCTCAGTTTCGGTCGAGCCCCGCTACGGCCAACCGTACCCGAGGCCCTGCCGTCAGACCCTCGTCGTCCACCGGGCGGACGGGCGGGCGAGAACCCCACGGCAGGGCCCCGAGAAGGGAATGCGTCAGTCCAGGTCGATGCGTTCGCCGGGTCCGGGGTCCTCGCCCTTGTCCCGGCGGTCGGTCTCGGGGCTGGTCCAGCGCCGCTCCTGGCCCTCCACCGCGGAGCGGTACGCGGCGAGCAGCTCGGAGCCGGCGGCGGACAGGTGGTCGAAGACGTCGGGATTGCGCTCGATGACGGGTTCGACGGCGGCCTTCGCCTGCCGGACGGCCTGGTTCAGCATCTGCTGGGCCGCCCCGCCGGCGACGGCGCCGAACAGCGGTGACTGGATGCCGGACAGCTTGTCGGCGACGGCGTCGACCAGCTTGCGCAGTTCCTCGGCGGCCGCGCCCGGGGGCGGACCGTACTGGGCGCGGCGGCGGGCCTTCTCCGCGGCGAGGTCCTCCTCGCACGCCGTCGACCACGCGTCCGGGTCCGTGACGTGCACGTCCTCGACCGCCTCGTCCTGAGCCTCCTGTCGAGCGGCGTCGGACGTGGGGCGCTCTTCGCTCATGGCGGACTCCTGCCTACGGTTCGTACCTTCGACGTTACCCGAACGGGGGTACGGCGTTCACCGCCCCTCGGGCCACAGTTCCGGGTCGGGAGTGAACCGGATCCCGAGCTCCCCCTCGCGCAGGGACGCGCCGTCCACCGTGCAGCGGCGCAGCGCGGACGGGAGCTGGAGGATACGGCGGAACTGCCCGGCCGTGACGACGAGTTCGTCCCCCCGGCGGATGAGGTCCAGCTCGTCGCGTATCGCGCCGGGCAGGGGGATGTGCCAGACGAAGACCCTGTCGCCGTCGTCGGCGGGCCGCTCGGTGACGGGCCACTCGACCGGGGAGGGGTTCGGGTCGACTCCGGGCGCGCCGAGTGCGGCGAGGTCGTCGGCGCCGCGGGGGTCGCTGCCGAGATGGGCGACCTCGTGGACGCCCTGCCGGCCGCCGTACGCGTCCCGCCAGTCCTCCAGGGCCTTGCGCTGCTGGGCGACCATGCCGGCGAGCCAGGTGTCGTGCGTGTGGTGGGGCAGGACGCGGTTGGCGACGAGCACGTCGGCGCGCAGGCCGCGCAGGGCGAGGCCGACGGTGGCGGTGCGCACGTGGTCGGTGCCGCTGGGGCCCGGTTCGGCGACCAGCAGCGCGGTCGTGGACCGCTCCTCGAGGACCGACTGCACGGCGGCCAGCTCGATGTCCCAGCGGGCGGCCGTGTCGTAGAGCCACTCGGCGGGCATCGGCACGCCCGCGAGGCGGCCGAGCACGGGGCGCAGGGCGCGGGCGGCCTGGCGCTCCGGGGGCAGCAGGCGGCGCAGGTAGCGGCGGAGTTCCTCGGGGAGGCCGAGCAGCGCGAGTGCCTGCGGGCTCGGGGGCAGGTCGACGACGAGCAGGTCGTACGCCTCGGAGAGCGCAGCGTCCCGCAGGGCGCGCAGGAGGGCGAGCTCCTCGGCGCCGGGCAGTGGGGTGAGTTCCTCGGCGTCGAGGCGGGAGGCGCCGAGGAGGTCCAGTACCGAGGTGGCGCGCTCCTGGAAGGAGACCAGGTCCTCGCGGAAGTCCTCCGCCGCGTCCGGCCGCCACGCGGTGAGCCCGGGGGCCGCCTGCACCGGGTCGGCGCCCGTGGGGACGCCGAGTATCGCGCCGAGGGTGTCGGTGCGGTCGGCGCTGAGGACGAGGGTGCGGGTGCCCTCGCGGGCGGCGTTCAGGGCGGTGGCCGCGGCGATGGTGGTTCGACCGGTGCCGCCCTGGCCGGTGATCAGGATGGTGCGCATAGGAGTGCACCGTACCCTCCGGGAGGTGGGCAAGTGCGTCTCATCTGCCCCGTTGGGGGCGGTGGGCGGGTGCGGGTTTGTCGGGGCTGGTCGCGCAGTTCCCCGCGCCCCTTTCGGGGGCGCGCCCGGCGGCCTTCGGGGAACCTGTCGCGCCCACGCGGCGGAGCCGCACATCGACACAGCCCCGCGCCCCTTCCAGGGGCGCGCCTCCCCTACCCGAGGGGGCTACTTGCCGCCCGACTCCACCCTCTTCTTCAGGCCCGCCAGGGCACGGTCGATGATGACCTTCTCCGCCTTGCGCTTGATCATGCCGAGCATGGGGATCTTGACGTCGACCGTGAGCTGGTAGGTCACCTCGGTCGCGCCGGTGCCCGCCGGCTTGAGGAGGTAGGAGCCGTCGAGGGAGCGGAGCATCTGGGACTTGACCAGGGTCCAGGAGACCTCGTGGTCGCCGGTCCAGGTGTAGCCGAGGACCTGGTCGTCCTTGATGGCGCCCGCGTCCATGACGAGACGGACCTGCTCGGCGCGGCCCTGGTCGTCGGTCTTGAGGACCTCCGCCTCCTTCACCTCACCCGTCCAGTCCGGGTACCGGGCGAAGTCGGCGATCACGCCCATGACGTCGGCCGGGGCCGCCTCGATCGTGATGCTCGAACTGGTGTGTTCAGCCATCGCCGTGGCTCCTCCAGATGCGGTCCGGTGAGGGAGGGTGGTACGTACGCCTGTGCAGCGTGAAGGCTACCGCGCGACCGCCCGACCCTCGCCACCCGACCTGGGGTTCACCACTGAAGCGCCCACGGCTTCCCGCTCCCGGCGAAGTGGCCGACGTTCACGCACTCGGTCGTTCCGATCCGCATCCGCCGCACCAGGGGCTGGTGGACGTGCCCGAAGAGCGAGTAGCGGGGGCGGGTGCGGTGGATCGCGTCCAGCAGGGCCCGGCTGCCCCGCTCGAAGCGGCGCGCCACCGTGTCGTACACCAGTTCCGGCACTTCCGGAGGGATGTGGGTGCACAGCACGTCCACCTCGCCGACGGCCTCGATCTTCGCCGCGTACTCCTCGTCGCTGATCTCGTACGGCGTACGCATGGGGGTGCGCAGGCCGCCGCCCACGAAGCCGAAGGTCCAGCCGCCGATCTCCACGCGCTCGCCGTCCAGCACCGTCGTGCCGGGTCCCGCGTACTCCGGCCACAGGGTCGGCATGTCGACATTGCCGTAGGTGGCGTACGTCGGGGTGGGGAACGCGGCGAAGAGCTCGGCGTACTGCTTGCGTATCGCCTTCTCGATCACGGCGGCCCGGTCCGAGCCGATCCCGGCCCAGAGCCGGGCGCCGAGCTCGCGGGCCTCCTCGAAGCGGCGGGCCGTGCGCAGTTCGACGAGCCGGTCGGCGTTCTCGGGGCCGAACAGATCGGGGAAGATCCCGCGCGAGTGGTCGGCATAGTCGAGGAAGAGCACCAGGTCACCGAGGCAGATCAGGGCGTCGGCACCCTCGCCCGCCCGGGCCAGGTCCGTCGCGTTGCCGTGCACGTCGCTGACCACGTGGATGCGTGTCCTGCCGCTGCCGCCTGGTGTGGGTGCCATGGTGATCAAGCGTAGGGGCGTGGCGCAAACGTGAACAGAGGTGGCCGGACCTGTGGTTACTGGCCAGTTGCGAATTCCGTGGACTACTGTGCGCGAAGGAAAGCCCATGACGTGTGACGGAGAAAACATCTCGTCCGGCCCCCTGTCGTAGAAGGCATACCGACGGGTAACGTCCGGGCAGTCCAGTTGTGCTCGGGATTTCAACAAGTGAATCTGAGAGCACTGCCCGAGTCCTGGACCGGCCGTCGCAGCACACGGAGTCGGGCGCCGGCGCCCTATGAGGAGCAGCAGTCTTGCGCGAGTTCAGCCTTCCGGCTTTGTACGAGGTCCCCACGGACGGCAATCTCACCGACATCGTCCGGAGAAACGCCGCGCAGCAGCCCGAAGTCGCCGTGATCGCCCGCAAGGTGGGAGACACCTGGCAGGACGTCACGGCCGCCGCCTTCCTGGCCGAGGTGCGGGCCGCCGCGAAGGGGCTCATCGCCTCGGGCGTCCAGCCGGGCGACCGGGTCGCGCTGATGTCCCGTACGCGCTACGAGTGGACCCTGTTCGACTTCGCCATCTGGTCCGCGGGCGCGGTCACCGTGCCGGTGTACGAGACCAGCTCGCCGGAGCAGGTGCAGTGGATCCTCAGCGACTCGGGCGCGACCGCGTGCGTCGTGGAGCTGGACAACCACACGGCGGCCGTGGAGTCGGTGCGCGACAGGCTGCCGGCCCTCAAGCACGTCTGGCAGATCGAGGCCGGAGCCGTCGAGGAACTGAGCCGTGCCGGCCGGGACGTCACCGACGCGGTGGTCGAGGAGCGCAGCTCGATCGCCAAGGCCGACGACCCGGCGACCATCGTCTACACGTCGGGCACGACCGGCCGCCCCAAGGGCTGCGTGCTCACCCACCGCAGCTTCTTCGCCGAGTGCGGGAACATCGTGGAGCGGCTGCGGCCGCTGTTCCGTACCGGCGAGTGCTCGGTGCTGCTCTTCCTGCCGCTCGCACACGTCTTCGGGAGACTGGTGCAGATCGCGCCGATGATGGCGCCGATCAAGCTGGGTACCGTCCCGGACATCAAGAACCTCACCGACGAGCTGGCCTCGTTCCGGCCCACGCTGATCCTCGGTGTGCCGCGCGTCTTCGAGAAGGTCTACAACTCGGCGCGCGCCAAGGCGCAGGCGGACGGCAAGGGCAAGATCTTCGACAAGGCGGCGGACACGGCCATCGCGTACAGCAAGGCCCTGGACACCCCGTCCGGTCCGTCGCTCGGGCTGAAGGCCAAGCACAAGGCGTTCGACGTGCTCGTCTACAGCAAGCTGCGGGCCGTGCTCGGCGGCAAGGGCGAGTACGCCATCTCCGGCGGCGCCCCGCTGGGCGAGCGCCTCGGTCACTTCTTCCGCGGCATCGGGTTCACGGTGCTGGAGGGCTACGGCCTGACCGAGTCCTGCGCGGCCACCGCGTTCAACCCCTGGGACCGGCAGAAGATCGGCACGGTCGGTCAGCCGCTGCCGGGTTCGGTGATCCGCATCGCCGACGACGGCGAGGTGCTGCTGCACGGCGAGCACCTGTTCAAGGAGTACTGGAACAACCCGGGCGCGACCGAGGAGGCGCTGGCCGACGGCTGGTTCCACACCGGTGACATCGGCACCCTCGACGAGGACGGCTACCTGAGGATCACCGGCCGCAAGAAGGAGATCATCGTCACCGCGGGCGGCAAGAACGTCGCCCCGGCCGTGATCGAGGACCGCATCCGCGCGCACGCGCTGGTCGCGGAGTGCATGGTGGTGGGCGACGGGCGGCCGTTCGTGGGCGCGCTGGTCACCATCGACGACGAGTTCCTCACCCGCTGGGCCACCGAGCACGGCAAGCCGACGGGCTCCACCGCGACGTCGCTGGCCGGGGACGCGGACCTGAACGCGGCGATCCAGGCCGCGATCGACGACGGCAACGCCGCGGTGTCGAAGGCGGAATCGGTGCGGAAGTTCCGCATTCTGTCCTCCCAGTTCACCGAGGACTCGGGCCATCTCACGCCGTCGCTGAAGCTCAAGCGCAACGTGGTGGCGAAGGACTTCGCGGACGAGATCGAGGCGATCTACCGGGGCTGAACCCCCGCTCGACCGGTCCTCGCTCGACCGGTCCTCGTTCGACCGGTCACCACTCGACCGGTCACCACTCGACCGGCCCTCATGGCGCGGTGTCCTCCGCCAGGACCCGCGCCATCGTCCGTTCCGCGAGCGCGGTGATCGTCACGAACGGGTTGACCCCGATGGACCCGGGCACCAGCGAGCCGTCCGTGACGTACAGCTTCGCGTACCCCTTCACGCGCCCGTAGCCGTCCGTCGCCCTCCCCAGCACGCAGCCGCCCAGCGGGTGGTACGTGAAGTCGTCGGCGAAGATCTTGCTGGACGAGCCGAACAGGTCGTAGCGGTAGATCGTGGAGTTGGCCGAGTTGATCCGGTCGAAGAGCTTCTTGGCCATGGAGACGGACACCGCGCTCTGGGCGGCGCTCCAGCCGAGCTTCGCCGAGTCGGTCGCGGAGTCGTACGTGAACGAGGCCCGCTCCGGGTTCTTGGTGATCGCCAGGTAGAGGCTCACCCAGTGTTCGAGGCCCGTGGGCAGCGGGGCGATCTCGGCGAAGACCGGGTTGGCGGTGTTCGACCAGTCGTCGATGCCCATGACGGGCATCGTGGACTGGTTGGCGCCGACGGTGTCCCAGAGGTGGTTGGCGCGGCCGAGCATCACGTTGCCGTTCGGGCCCCAGCCGCTGCCGACGCTCGCGTCGAGGGCGGGCAGGGTGCCCTTCGCCCGCGCCCGGACGAGGAGTTCGGTGGTGCCGACGCTGCCGGCGCCGAGGAAGAGGTAGGTGCAGCCGTACTCCTTGGTCTCGACGACCCTGCCGGTGTCGTCGATGCGGTCGACGGTCACGACGTACGTCCCGTCGCCCGCTCTTCGTATCCCTCTGGCCCGCTCCATGGTGTGGATCGTGACGTTGCCGGTGCCGAGCGCCGAGGCGAGGTACGTCTTGTCGAGGCTGCGCTTGCCGTGGTTGTTGCCGTAGATCACCTCGGCCCCGAGCGCGGACTTGGTGGCGGTGCCGGCGGCCTCGCGCTGCATGTAGGCGAAGTCGTAGACGCTCGGGACGAAGGTGGTCTTCAGGCCGGCGTTCTCCGCGTGCTTGCGGGAGACCCGGGTGAAGCGGTACCACTCCGTGGACTCGAACCAGTCGGGGTCGACCGTGTTGACGCCGAGCATGGAGCGGGCGCGCGGGAAGTACGTGCCGTACATCTCGTTCGCGTCGACGGTGGGGAACTGCTCGGCGAAGTACGACTTCAGTGGTGTGACGGCCATGCTGCCGTTGACCAGCGAACCTCCCCCGACGCCGCGTCCCACGTACACGGACATGTCGGCGAAGCGGACGCGGTCCAGGACGCCGGGGTAGGGGCTGATGTCCCGGTTGACGAGGTCCAGCCACAGGAAGGTGGCCAGCGGCGCCTCGGTGCGGCTCCGGAACCACATGGATCTCTTGTCGGGCGCGTTGGTGGGACAGAACACCTTCCCGTCGGGGCCGGCGGTGTCCCAGAGCCGGCCCATCTCGATGACGAGGGTGCGGATGCCGGCCTGGCCGAGGCGCAGGGCGGCCACGGCGGCGCCGTAGCCGGAACCGATCACGAGGGCGGGCGCGTTGTCGACGGCCTCGGGCTCCACGGCCTGCGCGGACGCCAGGGAGACCCGGGTGAGGCCGAGCGCGGCGGCCGTCTGCAGGGCGGCGAGACCGAGGACGCGGCGGCGCGAGAGGTGCGGGCGCGAGAGGTGACGATGCGTCAAATTCTCTGTCATGCGCACAGAATGCGCGGGCGCCCGTATGATTACCAGAGATGCTCGATATCCCTTTTGCCCCTCTGGCTGACTTCTGCCTCTTCCGCCCCTTCTGCCCCTTCCGGCGCTAGAGCAACTGCTTCAACTTCTCCGCCAGCAGGTCCCACCGCCATTTCTCCTCGACCCACTCCCGGCCGCGCTCCCCCATGCGGCGCCGCAACTCCGGGTCGTCGAGGAGGGCGAGCACGCGGTCGGCCGCATCCTCCGGGGAGCCGCCCCGGACGACCCAGCCGGTCTCGCCGTCGAGGACCGCGTCGGGGGCACCGCCCGAGTCGCCCGCGACCACCGGCAGCCCGGTAGCGGAGGCCTCCAGGTACACGATGCCGAGCCCCTCCACGTCCAGCCCGCCCCGGCGCGTACGGCAGGGCATGGCGAAGACGTCCCCGGCGCCGTAGTGGGCGGGCAGCTCCGCCCAGGGAACGGCCCCGGTGAAGCGGACCGAGCCGGCGACCCCGGTCTCGTGGGCGAGCGTGCGCAGGTCCTTCTCGTACGGGCCGCCGCCGACGATCAGCAGGACGGTCTCCGGCTGCCGGGCGAGGATGCGGGGCATGGCCCGGATGAGCGTGTCCTGGCCCTTGCGCCGGACCAGCCGGGAGACGCAGACCACGACCGGGCGGTCGGTCAGGCCGAGGCGGGCGCGGACCTCGTCGCCGCCCGAGCCGGGGTGGAAGGTCTTCTCGTCGACGCCGGGCGGAAGCTGCACCATGCGCCCGGCCGCCGCCGGGGTCAGGGCGGTCGCGATCCGGGAGCGCGTGTACTCGCCGAGGTACGTGATCGTGTCCGTGGACTCCCCGATCCGGCGCAGGAGCCCGCGGGCGGCGGGCAGCTGTGCCCAGCCCGCCTCGTGGCCGTGGGTGGTCGCCACGAGGCGCTCGGCGCCCGCCCTGCGCAGCGCCGGCGCCATCAGACCGAGCGGAGCGGCGGCCCCGAACCACACCGAGGTGCACCCGTGCTCCCGCAGCAGCGACACCGCGCGCCGCGTGGCGTCCGGCGTCGGCAGCAGCATGGTCGTCCGGTCGCGTACGACGGTGAAGGGCTGTTCGGCGTCGAAGGCGGCCGTGGACTCGACGCCCTCCCGGCTCCGCTTCCACGTGGACGCGTAGACGACCAGCCGCTCGGGGTCCAGCCGCAGCGTCATGTTGTGCAGGAAGGCCTGGATGCCGCCGGGCCGGGGCGGGAAGTCGTTCGTCACGATCAGGGTCTTGTGCATCTCGCCGCCGACCCTACCGGGCGGGCTCCCCCGGCCGGGCCCGACCGGGTTCCCCACAGCCCGGCCCGGCCCCGCCGCGAGCGCGCTCACAGGAGGACGGGGGATCATGTCTCCACACACGGGGACACACGGGACACACGAGCAAGAGCGCAGGTGGACATGGCGGCGGGCACACGGCGGTTCCCGGCAGGGCTCCTCGCGGCCTGGACCGCGACCAGACTGCTCCTGCTGCTGTTCGTCCTCAAGATCCTGGTCTTTCCCGGCCCGGACGTCACGAGCGACGTGTCGGTCACCTACCAGGGCTGGTACGAGGTCCTGCGCACCGGCACGTACCCCCTGAACGACGTGACGTGGCAGTACCCGCCCGCCGCCGCCCTCGCGGTCCTCTCGCCCGCGCTGCTGCCGTTCCTGGACTACGCGACCGCGTTCTTCGTCCTGGCCCTCCTCGCCGACCTGGTGGTCCTCGCGCTGCTGCTGTACGCGGGGACGCGCACCGGCAGGTCGCTGCGCGGCGCCTGGGTGTGGGTGGCGGGCGTGGCGCTGCTCGGGCCGACCGTGTACGCCCGGTACGACGTGATGGTGACGGCGGTCGCTGTGGCCGCGCTGCTCGCCGGAACGCGGCACCCACGCGTGATGGGGGCGCTCGCGGCGTTCGGCGCGCTGCTGAAGGTGTGGCCGGTGCTGCTGCTCCTCGGGGCGAGGAAGCGCGCGGCCTGGCTCTCCACCGCGGTGACCGGCGTGACGCTGGTGGCGCTGTTCGCGGTCTCGATGCCGGGCGCCTTCGCCTTCCTGACCTTCCAGCGCGACCGGGGCACGGAGGTCGAGTCCCTCGGGGCGCTCGTCTTCCACATGGCCCGCCAGTTCGGCTGGGAGGGCCAGGTGCTGCTCAACTACGGCTCGGTCGAGTTCCTCGGCCCGTACGTCGATGTCGTGAGCGCCGCCTCTCTGCTGCTGAGCGCGGCGGCCTTCGGATGGCTGGTGCTGTGGCGGGTGCGGGCCGGGCGGTTCGCTTCGTACACGCTCGCGGAGGCGGCGTTCGTGGCGGTGCTGATGTTCACGACCACGAGCCGGGTCATCAGTCCGCAGTACATGGTGTGGCTGGTCGGGCTCGCGGCGGTCTGCCTGTGCTTCCGGGGCAGCCGGATGGGGGTGCCCGCCTGTCTGGTGCTGGCCGCGTGTCTGCTGACCGTGCTGGAGTTTCCCGTGTGGTTCGACCATGTGGTCGCGAGTGACTGGCTGGGCGTGCTGTTGCTCTTCGCTCGGAACGGGTTGCTGGTGATCGCGACGTTGTTGGCCGGGCTGGAGCTGTGGGAGGGCACGGTGGGTGTCGCGTCTCCCTCGGCTTCGGTTCCGGTTCCGGTTCCGGTTCCCACCGGGGGTGTGGAGGGTGGGTCTCGTCTGCCGGGTTCTGAGGGTGGGCAGGTGCGGGTTCGTCGTGGCTTGTCGCGCCCACGCGGCGGAGCCGCATAATTCAACACAGCCCCGCGCCCCTGACAAGCACGGGCGCGCCGCGACACCGCGTACCGCCACCACAGCAGACCGCCGCTCACCTCCTGCCGGGTTCTGTCCGTAGGCGACTGCGGGTTCGTCGTGGCTTGTCGCGCAGTTCCCCGCGCCCCTGAGAGATCCGGGCGCACCCGGCAGCACAACGCCCCCACCGGCCCGCAGCCGCACACGCTCGCGAGGGGGTGTGCCGGGAGGTGTCCGCCCGCAGTGGCCGGCGTCCGTCGCCGAGGAGCTCACACACCCGCTCAGCCGCCGGACCGAGGACGGAGACCTCGCGGCGCGCCCTCGACCCACGACCGCACGCGTGGGCGATGCGGTGCCCCGCCCGGGCTCAGCCCAGTTGGGCTCGCAGGTACGTGCGCCACTGCGCCGTGAAATCGTCCGGCGTCGTCGCGAGCACGTCCCGCAGCGCGTCCTCGACCGCCCCGGACCGCTTCTCGTGGGCCCCCACCGCGCGGTAGAACTCGTTCAGGCGGACCTCGCCCCAGTGGTCCGCGATCATTCGGCAGGCCAGCCAGCCGCTCTCGTACGCCTGGGCGAGCCGTGTCGCGTTGCTGCCGAAGCCGAAGTCGGCGTCGTCCGGCAGGCGGCTCGGGGCGCGGCCCTCCAGGACGGCCCGCTGCAGCTCCGGGGCGACCTGGACCGCGCTGCGCCCGGTCTCCCGGTAGCCGACCCAGTCGGCGTAGCCCTCGGACAGCCACAGGGGCGTCGCCGCGGTCGTGTCCGCGCGGGTGGCGACGTGGGTGGTCTCGTGGGTGAGGACGACCTGGCGGCCGAAGCCGCCGAGGACGCCGTACGCGTCGGGGTTGACGATGATCCGGTCCGCGGGCGCGTTCGGGGAACCTCCCGCCTCACCCGTGGTGACCGCCGCGATGCCCCGGTACCCGGCGGCGGGCGCGCCGAGGAGCCCCGCCATCTCGTCCAGTGACCGGGGTACGAGGACGACGACCCGCCCCGCCCAGTCGTCGCCCCACGCCTCGGTCACCGCGGGCACGGCCCGGTCCGCCAGCGCCGCGTACCCGCGCAGGGTCGCGGCCTGCTGCCCGACCCCGAGGACGAGGCTGCGCTCGCCCTTCACCACCCGGACGGCGCCCTGCTCCCACAGCTGCTCGGTGGCCTTCTGGGCGGGCTCGTCGGAGGCGACGTACCAGGCTCCGTCGTCGCGGGTCAGCGTCAGGGCGCGGGCCGCCGTGACCGGCGCCTTGTCGTAGCCGCGTATCCGGTAGCGCAGTTCCGCCGAGGCCGTCGCCCGGTCCCCGGAGCGGTGGAAGCCGGTCAGGCGGTAGGACCAGGACGCCAGCGGCAGACTGCGCAGGTTCGCGAACTCGGCCATGCCCGTGGCGAGCCCGTCCCGGATGTCGGACATCGGCGCCTGAGTCCCCCGGTACGCCGACTCGTCCCGCTCCAGCACGGCCTCCGCGCGCCGGTCGAGCACGTGCTGGACGTCGGTCCGGGCCGCGTCGGGTGCGGGGCCGCCCCCGCAGCCCACCAGAAGGGCGAACACCAAGGACAGTCCCGCCCACACCGCACGCCGTCGACCAGCCACCTTTCCGATCGTACGGTGACCCGTCGCGCGCGGCGTACGCCGGTTCAGACTCGTGTGACCGAGGAGATCGGCATCATGCCGACCGGGTCGTAGCGGACGGGTGCGCCCGGATAGGGGGCGTGGATGACCTGGCCGTTGCCCGCGTACATGCCGACGTGGCTGGCGTCGTCCCGGTACAGGACCAGGTCGCCGGGCCGCGCCTCGGACAGCGGCACCTGGCGCCCGGCGTACCGCTGGGCCTGCGAGGTGCGCGGCAGCCCGACGCCGGCCTGGCCGTACGACCACTGCATCAGGCCCGAACAGTCGAAGCCGTAGGGCCCGTTGGCGCCCCACACGTACGGTCTGCCGAGGGCGGAGCGGGCCGCGGCGAAGGCGGCGGACGCGCGGGAGTCGGATGCGGGGGCCTCGGCGAGGCCGGGCAGGTCCGTGCGCCCGGCCTCGCGGGAGGCCCGGACGTACTCCTCACGCTCGGCCTTGGGCAGGGAGTTGAGCAGCCTGCGGGCCTTGGCGAGTTTGTGCTCGACGGTGCGCTTGTGCTGGGCGACGTCCTTGCGGCTTCTCTCCAGCTGCCGGAGTTTGCCGCTCGCCTCCCGGCGCTCCTGGGCGAGGTCGCGCAGGGCCCGCTGGAGGTCCTCGAGTTCCCTGGCGTGGTGGGCGCTGATCCGGTCGAGTGCGGCGGCCTTGTCGAGGTAGCTCTCGGGGTCCTCGGTGAGCAGCAGGGCGAGCGAGGGGTCGACCCCGCCGGAGCGGTACTGGGCCACCGCGAGCGAACCGAGCGCCTCCCGCATGGTGTTGACGCGCTCCTGCTGGCGGGCGATCGTGTCCTGCGCGTCACCGATCTGCTGGCGCAGGGCGCCGGCACGTTCGTCGGCCTTGTTGAACGCCTCGGTGGCCTGCTCGGCCTCCTCGTAGAGGCGGTCCACCTCGGCACGGGTTTCGTCAGGCGGCGCGGCGGCGGCCGGCCCGGCCGGTACGACGCCGAGGGCCGCGGCCGCGGCGGACAGTACGCAGAGTGCTGCGCTCGCGCCCCGGTCGGACCCGGGCGGTGCGAGGCGGCGATGGTGGGACCCCACGGGAAGCCGCTCTCCCTTCTCTGGCGGACACGGACCGTCCCCCTGTGCGGGGAAACGGCCAGACAGTAGCCCTGTGACCAGGCGTCGGCCAAAGAAGTCGTGGGGTGCGGAACGGGCACACAGCGTGACGCCCCGCCTCAGACGCAGGTCATCAGCGGGGCGTGGGGTCAGCGTCGCTCGCGGCAATTCGCCCGTTCGGGCGCTACGGCGTTCTGATCGTGAAGGTCAGATGCGGACGCCGAACTGGAAGGAACCGACGGTGTTCATCGACTCGTAGCGAACGACGGCACCCGGCTTCGGGGAGTGCAGGATCGTGTTGTTGCCCGCGTAGAGGCCGACGTGCGCCAGGTTGTTGAAGAAGACCAGGTCGCCCGGCTTGAGCTGGCTGCGGCCGATCTTCGTGCCGTCGTTCTGCTGGGTGTACGTGGTCCGGGTGATCGACACCCCGGCCTGGGCGTACGCCCACTGGGTCAGCCCGGAGCAGTCGTAGGAGTTGGGACCGGTGCCGCCGGACAGGTACGGCTTGCCGAGCTGGGTGGCGGCCGCGTTGAGGGCGGCGGCGCCGCGCTGGGAGGCAGGCGCCTCGTTGCCGAGTTCGACACGTTCCCCGGCGGAACGGCTGGCGCGCTGCTCGCTGTCCGCCAGCGCCGCCCTCTCCTGGGCCGTCAGGGTGTTGAGGAGCTTCTGCGCCTCGGCGAGCTTGTCCTGGACCTGCTGCTTCTTGTCGCCCAGGGACTTGCGGGTGTCCGCGAGGTCCTTGAGCTTCTCGGCGGCTTCCTCGCGCTGCTGGGCGAGCATCCGCTGCTTGTCCTGGACCTTCTTGAGCGCCTCGACCTGCTGAGCGCTCAGCTGGTCCATCGTGGACGCCTTGTCGAGGTAGTCGTCCGGGTCGGCGGAGAGGAAGAGCTGGACGGAGGGGTCGATGCCGCCCGTGCGGTACTGGGAGCTGGCCATCAGGCCGAGACCCTCACGCAGGTCGTTGAGCTCGCCCTGGCCGCGCGCGACCTCGTCCTGGAGAGTGCTGATCTCCTTCTCGAGCTTCTTCTGCTTCTCCTTGGCCCCGTTGTACTTGTCGGTGGCCAGCCCCGCCTCTTCGTAGAGGGCGTCGACCTTGGACTTGACCTCGTCCTTGCTCGGCTTCTCGCTGGGCGCGGCGTTCGCGGCCTGCGAGGTCAGAGCCACGGCGGCGGCGGCCGCGGTGGTGAGCACGGTGACACGTGCGCGGTTCGGCTGCTTCGGTCGACGGTGGGACGCCACGGAGGCGAGCTCCTTCTTCCTTCAGCCGCCTACCGACACACCGGTGGGCGGTGCCCCTCCACCGTCACTCCCCATGAGTGATCAACCGAGCGGAGGTTCGGGCCAGACCCTAGTGACCTTCTTGTGATCAGATCAAATCCTCGCGTGAAAAAACTATGTGACGCAGCGCATTCTTTGCCCTTAACTCACGTGCGGTGATGTCGGCTTGACGCTACGTTGCGTGACGATTCCGCCAATTCGGGCATAGGGACCCGTACGTTGCGCTTGGGACCTACGTGGCCCATGGGATGTACGGATCAGAAGGATCCGACGTTCAACCGGGCGTTCGGAGGCGACCGGAATCAGGCCACCGCGCGCCGCACCTGGGGACGGGTTTCAGCCGCGCGAGAACCGCTTCAGCAGGACCACCGAAGCCACCGGCCGGGCCCCCGCCTTCGCCACCCCGTCGGCCACCTCACGGTCGGTGGAGGCGACGATGACCGGACGCCCGGGCGGCTCCGCGCGCACCAGCTGGCGGATCAACTCGTCCGCGGTGACACCCGGCTTGGAGAACAGCACGCGCACCCCGCGCGGCGGCGCGAGCAGCACGGGCGCGGCCAGCTCGGCGCCGTCGAAGACACACGTCACCTCGGCGTTCGTCTGCGCGGCGAGCTGCGAGAGCTGCCCGAGGAGCCTGAGGCGCTGCTTCTCCAGCGGCATCTGCGGATAGCCGGTCTTGGTGACGTTGTAGCCGTCGACGACGAGGTGCGCCTGAGGCAGCGCGAGCAACTGGTCGAGGATCGCGGGGTCGTTCTCGGACAGGGCGCGGGCGGCGATGTCCTTCGGGGTCATGCGGCCGGGCTCGACGGCGTCCACGGTCTCGGCGGGCCGTACGGACACCGGCGGCAACGCCAGCTCGCGCCGCAGCCCTTGGGCCGCCTCCAGCACGGTGTCCAGGAGCAGCCGGACGCGCATGTCCTCGACGCTGCGCCCCTCGCGCGCGGCGCGCCGGGTGGCCTCCAGCGCCGCCTCGGCCTCCCCCAGCCGCGCCTTGAGCCGCCGGGTCTCGCTCTCGGCGGCCGACACCTGGGCGTGGCTCTCGGCGCGCACGGCCTCGACCTCGCCCTGCACCTTGCGCAACGCGGCCTCGCCCCGCTTGACGTCGCTGAGGGCTGCGCGCAGTTTGCGGTGCAGTGCTTCGGCTTCCTTCTTGGCCGAGTCCAGTTCCGCGCGCAGCCGCTCGGTCTCGGCCCGGGTGTGCCCGCGGGCCTCCGCGAGCTCCTCGCGCAGCCGCTCCAGCTCGGCGCGGCTCTCCTCGTCCGCGCGCTCCGCGTCCGCCCGCTGGGCCTCCTCGCCGGCGGCGGCGACCAGCTTGACCCATCCCGTGGGGCGCAGCACGTAGGCCGCGGCCGCGACGTCCAGCGGGTCCGCGGCCGGGGGCGGCGCGCCCGAGTCCAGGGCGGCGGCGAGCTCGGGCTGGGCCTCTCTGAGCCGCTCCCCGATGCGCTGCCGGAACAGTGTGTCGCCCTCCAGGGCCGCCGCCATGGCGTTGCCCGCGAACTTGGCCCTGCGGTTGGGCGCGAACCGGGCGTACTGTCTGAGCTGCGCGGGCAGTTCCGAGACGGTCAGCCCGCCGAAGCCGTCCGACACGATCTGCACCACGCGTCGGCGCACGCCCTCGGGCAGCGGACGGTCGAGCACCTCGGCGGCGCCGTCGCCCGGCCCCCCGCCTGTGGTCTCCACCATCCGTCACCCCAATACCTGTCCGGTACCTTTGCGGGGGCCGCTCCCGTCAGGAGCCTGCCCCCGGCCTGTCCACGAGTTCCACCTGGTCCACGGCGTTGCACCAGCGGCAGCGCACCGACTCGATCGTCTCACTGAGCACCTCGCGCTCCTCGACGTTCGGCTGCCCCGCCAGGTCGAGGTGCACGTACTCGACGACCTTCGACGAGCGGGTCACGTCGAACCGCGTGAGGTTGCCGCAGAGCGTGCAGCGCCAGCGGGTGGTGTCGGTCGGCAGGGGGACCGTCGTCATCGTGGCTGCTCTTCCTTCCAGTCTCCGTGATGCGCCAGTTTCCCTGGTGCGTGTGGCTCGTAACCCTACGGCCTGGCGGGTACTCGCCGCCCGTCCGGCCATGGCGGCGAGGCGCTCTGCGCGGTTCGGTCCCGTTACGTCATGATCTGCTCATGATCGGCGAGTGGAGCGCGAGGGCGGGCCGGGCGCTGCGGGAGCATCGGGCGCCGGTGACGTACGGACTGATCGGCGCCTGCTGCGTGATCTTCCTGATCGGGCCCTCGTCCGGCATGAACGCCGCGTTCGGCACCGGGGACGAGCTGCTCACCGCCCAGCGGGTGTACTTCCGGCGCTGGGGCGTCGTGCCGGCCGAACTGATCGGCGCCGAGCCGCGCGCCGTGCTCACGCCCGTGACGGCACTGTTCGTCCACGGGAGCTGGCTCCACCTCCTCGGCAACATGCTGTTCCTCTACGTCTTCGGCGCCATGACCGAGGAGCGGATGGGCCACATCCAGTTCGCCCTCTTCTACGTGGCCTGCGGCTGCCTCGCCCTCCTGGGGTACGCGGTCGCCAACGCCGACTCGTCGCAGACGCTGGTCGGGGCCTCGGGGGCGATCTCCGCGGTCCTCGGCGCGTTTCTGTACCTGTTCCCCGGAGCGCGGGTCACCAGCCTCTTTCCGTTCCTGTTCTTTCTTCCGCTGCGCTTCCCGGCGTGGGTGACCCTGCCGTTCTGGGTGGCCCTCCAGTGGCTCGCGGCCGGGCACGCCACGCGGGGGCCCGGGGTGGCCTACCTGGCGCACGTCGTGGGCTTCCTGCTGGGGTTCGCCTACGCGTGGGTGCGGTACATGTGGCCGACTAGAGTGACATCCCCAGCGTCCGCCCCCGAGGGAGAGAACCCGCCGTGATCACCGCGATCGTGCTCATCAAGACCAGCGTGGACCGGATCCCCGAGATCGCCGAGTCGATCGCCGCGCTGGACTCCGTCAGTGAGGTGTTCTCCGTGACCGGTACCTATGACTTGATCGCCATGGTTCGGGTGCGGAGCCATGACGATCTGGCTGATGTCATTCCCGGGCGGATCAGCAAGATCCCGGGGGTTGAGGGCACGGATACGCATGTGGCGTTCCGGACGTACTCCCAGCATGATCTTGAGGCTGCGTTCGCGATCGGGCTCGACAGCTGAGGTTGTTTGGCGTCTGCGGGTTCGTCGTGGCTTGTCGCGCAGTTCCCCGCGCCCCTTAAAAGCCTCCACTCCCCCTCAGATGAAGAGTTCCTCATCTTGGGCTCATCCTCGCTGTCGGGTGCCCGGCCCAGGCTGTGCTCATGGTTTTCTCTCGCCGGATGGTGGCCCTTGCCGCTGTTGTGCTGATTCCTCTCGGGATCGCCGCCACCAGCTTCGCCCTTACCGACAGTCCGGAGTCGCCCAAGGTGCCGCCCAAGGTCGAACTGGACAGCGGCTCACCCTCCCCGGCGCTCACCCCCTCCTCGCCCTCGCCCACGCCCAGTGACGAGGTCGTGTCGCGGCCTCCGGTGACGGACAGCAGCTCTGCGGATGACGACGATGACGACGACGGGCCCGGCGACGACGGATGAACGTCCGCGACGGCCGCTGTCCGCCCGGGTCCGCATCCTCCTCTGGCTGCTGCTCATGATGGCCGTGGCCCTCGGCTCGGTGGCGGCGACGACGCGATCGATACTGGTGCGGGACGTCGAGCACCGGATCAACGGACTGCTGGCCCAGGAGACCGGTGAGTTCGCCCACTTCGAGGAGCGGGGGGTCGACCCCGAGACCGGCCGGCCGTTCACCGATCCGGGGCGGCTGTTGCACGTCTTCCTGGAGCGGCAGTACGCCGACCCGGACGAGGAGCTGATCGGGCTGGTGGGGCGCCAGGGCCGGGGTCCCGCGCAGATCATCCAGCCGCCCCGGGACCTCCCGGTCACCGTGCCACTCCACCGGGACGCCGACGCCCGGCGCCGTATCTTCGACTCGCCCGGCTCCACCGGCGTCCTGGACCGGGCGTCGGGCGAGATCCGCTGGGCCAAGGTGGCCGTCGCCCGGCACGGCAGCGAACCGGACGCCGCGTTCGTGGTCGCCTTCCATCCGGGGCGCGAACAGGGCGGCGTGGACGACGTGTTCCGCATCATGCTCGCCATCTCCGGGGTGGCGCTGGTGCTGACGACCGGGATCGGGTGGGTGGTCGCGGGGCGGATCCTGCAGCCCGTACGGCTGGTGCGCGCCGCGGCCGCGCAGCTCACCGAGCAGGACCTCACCCGCCGTATCCCGGTGCGCGGCAAGGACGACGTGGCCGCGCTCGCCGAGACGTTCAACGCGATGCTGGACCGGCTGGAGCGCGCCTTCGCCGCCCAGCGGGAGTTCGTCGACGACGCCGGTCATGAGCTGCGTACTCCCATCACCATCGTGCGCGGGCACCTGGAGCTGATGGGCGACGATCCCGCCGAGCGCGAGGAGACCGTGCGCCTCGTCACCGACGAGCTCGACCGGATGAGCCGCATCGTCGAGGACCTGCTCCTGCTCGCCAAGGCCGAGCGTCCCGACTTCGTCACCCCGGAGCCGGTCCAGCTCGCCGAACTGACCGCCGACGTCTACGTCAAGGCCCGCACCCTGGGCGAGCGCGACTGGCGGCTCGACGAAGTCGCCGACCGGGAGGTGGAGTTGGACCCCCAGCGGATCACCCAGGCGATGGTCCAGCTCGCGCAGAACGCCGTGCAGCACACGACGCCGGGGCAGACCATCCGCATCGGCTCCCGCGCCGACGGCTCGCGCGTCGAGTTGTACGTCGTCGACTCGGGGCCCGGTGTGCAGCCGCAGGACGCCCGGGTCATCTTCGAGCGGTTCCGGCGCGGGACCTCACGGCGCGGCGCACGGGGTTCGGGGGCCGGGCTCGGGCTGTCGATCGTGCGGGCGATCGCGGAGGCCCACGGCGGCCGGGTCCGCCTGCACGACACGGAGGGCGGCGGCGCCACCTTCGTACTCGCCCTGGGAGAGGCACGCACATGAACCGCATCCTCATCGTCGAGGACGAGGAGCGCATCGCCTCCTTCGTCGAGAAGGGCCTGCGCGCCAACGGATTCACCACCACGGTGGTCGGCGACGGCGACGCCGCGTACGAGTACGCGCTGACCGGCGGCTTCGACCTCGTCGTCCTCGACATCGGGCTGCCCGGCCGCGACGGCTTCACGGTCCTGCGGGAGCTTCGGGAGGCCCGTGTGACGATCCCGGTGATCGTGCTCACCGCGCGGGATTCCGTACGGGACACCGTGGCCGGTCTGGAGGGCGGCGCCGACGACTGGATGACCAAGCCGTTCCGCTTCGAGGAGCTGCTCGCACGGGTGCGTCTGCGGCTGCGTACGGCGGCACGGGCGCCCGAGGTGACGGTGCTGCGGTCCGGTTCGCTGAGCCTGGACCTGCGGACGCGCAGGGCCCGGTCCGAGGAGCGGACGGTCGATCTCACGGCCCGCGAGTTCGTGCTCCTGGAACTGTTCCTGAGGCATCCGGGGCAGGTGCTGTCCCGCGAGCAGATCCTGTCCCACGTGTGGGGCTACGACTTCGATCCGGGCTCCAACATCGTCGACGTGTACGTGCGCGCGCTGCGCAGGAAGCTGGGCACGGAGCGGGTGGAGACGGTGCGCGGGATGGGGTACCGGTTGCCGGCGTGACCGGTGAACGCGCTGGTGACCGCACTCGTGACCGCACTGCTGACCGCGCTGGTGAACGGCCGCGTGAAGTTCCCTTCATGTGCGGCTCATCGACGGCTCACGGCCCGGGTGAACCCTCGATGACGTGACCCTGAACCTCCGCCTGACCGCGGCCCTCTGCGGGGCGCTGTCCCTGTGCGCGCTGCTCGTGGTCCCCGGCAACTTCCCCGGGCTCGGCCCCGACGCCCGCCTCACGCTCGCGGTCTTCGCCCTGGCCACCTGCGCCTGGATCGCCACGCCGATCGACGACACGTACATCGCGCTGGGCGCCGGGCTGGCGCTGACGGTGACCGGCGTGATCAGCAGCGACACGCTCTTCGGCACCCTCGGCGACTCGACGGTGTGGCTGCTGATCTGCGCGTTCGTGCTGGCGGCGGCGGTGACCCGGACGGGGCTCGCGGGGCGGGCGGCGGTGTTCCTGGTCGGCGGCGCGCGCACCGTACGGCAGTTGACGCATCTGACGACGGCCGCGCTGGTCGTGACGGCGTTCGCGGTGCCCGCCACCTCCGGCCGGGCCGCCCTCGCGCTGCCCGTGTTCCTCGCCCTCGCCAAGGCGCTGGCCGACCGGAAACGACTGGTCGTGATGCTGGCGTTGCTGTTTCCCACCGTGATCCTTCTGTCGGCGGTGGCGACCCTGATCGGGGCGGGCGCGCATCTGATCACCGTGTCGGTGCTGTGGGAGGCCACCGGTGACCGGATCGGCTTCACGGAATGGCTGCTGCTGGGCCTGCCGCTGGCCGTGGTGTCCTCCCATCTGGCGGCCGAGGCCGTTCTGCTGACGACGACCCGCCGCGCGGACCGCCGGGGTCCCGTGCGCATCACCGCCGAGCAGATCCAGGAGCACAGCGACCGCCCGGTCACCGGCCCCTGGTCGCAGGCCGAGACCCGGTGCGCGCTGCTGCTCGCCACGGTCGTTCTCCTGTGGTGCGCCGAGCCGCTGCACCGGGTGCCGCCCGCGGTCGTGGCGCTGATCGGCGCGGTCGTCGCGTCCTCACCGGCCCTGGGCACCGTGCGGCTGAAGGACGCGCTGAAGACGGTCCCCTGGTCGCTGCTGCTGTTCATGGCGGCGACGATGGCGATGGGTGTCGCGCTGGCGGACTCGGGCGCGGCGAAGTGGCTGGTCTCCGGGCTCCCGGTGAGCGTCACCCCGGCCGTGTTCCTGACCGTCGTCGTCGTGGTCAGCACGGCGGCGCACCTCGTCCTGCAGTCCCGTTCCGCGCGCTCGTCGGTGCTGGTCCCGCTGGTGGTGGCGGCGGCCGTGGGCGCGGGCGTCAACCCGGTCGCGGCGGCGCTCGCGTCCACCGCGGCGGCGGGCTTCTGCCACACCCTCCCGGCCTCCGCGAAGCCGGTCACGCTCTTCGCCGAGATCCCCGGGACGCCCACGTACACCCCGCGCGACCTGCTGCGCCTGTCCGCCGTCCTGGCGCCGCTGAGCGCCGTCCTCGTCCTGCTCTTCGCCGTCGCGGTGTGGCCGCTGCTCGGCGTGCCCACGACCCGCTAGGAGGAATCCCATGCTCAGCCGTGTCGCCGTAGCCCCCAGTGGCTTCAAGGAGTCCCTGTCGGCCCGGGCCGCCGCCGACGCCATCGCGGACGGCGTCCGCCGCGTCGTACCCGGCGCCGAGATCGACCTCATCCCCCTCGTCGACGGCGGCGAGGGCACGGCCGCCGCGCTGGCCGCCTCGACCAGGGGCCGGCTGGTCGCCCTGCCCGCCACGGGCCCGGTCGGTGAGCCCCTGGGCACCCACTTCGCGCTGCTCGGATCCCGGGACACGGCGGTCGTCGAGATGGCGGCCGTCGCGGGCCTCTCCCTCGTCCCGCACAGCCTCCGCGACCCGGGGGCGACGACGACGTACGGCGTGGGCGAGCTGATCCGGGCCGCCCTCGACCAGGGCGTACGACGCGTCCTCGTCGGCTGCGGCGACTCGGGTACGTCGGACGGGGGCGCCGGCGCCCTCCAGGCGCTGGGCGCCCGGCTGCTCGACGTGGACGGCTTCGAACTCCCGCCCGGCGGCCGTGAGTTGTCCCGGCTCCACCACATCGACCCGTCGGGCCTGGACCCCCGTCTCAAGGACGTCGACCTGCTGGTCGCCTGCAACCCGTACAACGTGCTGTGCGGCGAGCGCGGAGTGGCCCGTGTCTTCGGCCCGCAGAAGGGCGCGACCCCGGCGCAGGTGGAGGAGCTGTCGGCGGCCCTGGAGAACTGGGCGTACGTCCTGACCCGGGACGTCGCCGCCCCGGGCACGGGTTCGTACGGCGGCCCCGGCCTGGATCTGTACGCCGGCCCCGGCACCGGAGCCTCCGGCGGCCTGGGGGCGGGCCTCGCCGCCCTGGGCGCCCGCCTCCTGCCCCGCTTCGAGGTGCTGCTCGACCACCTCGACCTGGACGCCCGTCTGGCCCGCGCCGACCTGGTCGTCACCGCCGAGGGCGCGCTGGACCGCCAGACGCCGCGCGGCAAGGTGCCGGCCGAGGTGGCCCGCCGCGCCAAGCTGCACGGGCGGCCGGTGCTCGCCCTGGCGGGAACGCTCGGCGAGGGCGCGCACGAGGTGCCGGGCGTGGACGCCTGTCACGGCATCCTGCCCGCTCCGATGGCCCTGGCGGAGGCGCTGGTCCGGGCCTCCGAGCTCCTCACGGACGCCACCGAGCGCGCGCTGCGGATGATCGCGCTCGGGACCCGGCTACCGGTTCACGCCGGCACGGCTCACGCGGAGACGGCTCGGTCGGAGATGGCTCACGCGGAGGTGTCGGGCACGCAACGGCCGTTCTCCGTGCGGTAGTTCCACTGGGCGCCGTTCCGGACGAGCTCCTTGACCGCGCCGACGAACCGCTCGACGTGCTCGTCCGGCGTACCGGCACCGAAGCTCACCCGGATCGCGTTGAGCGACTTCTCGCCGGGCGCGGCCTCGGGGGCACCGCACTCGCCCTGGGTCTGCGGGTCACTGCCGAGGAGCGTCCGCACCAGCGGGTGGGCGCAGAAGAGACCGTCCCGTACGCCGATCCCGTACTCGGCGGAGAGGGCGGCGGCGAAGTGCGAGCTGTTCCAGCCCTCGACGACGAAGGAGATGACGCCGACACGCGGGGCGTCGTCCCCGAAGAGGGAGAGAACCCTGACCTCGGGGACCTCGGCGAGACCGTCCCGTACCGTGCGGACGAGGTGCTGCTCACGGGCGACCAGGTTGTCGAACCCGGCCTCGGTGAGGGCCTTGCAGGCGGAGGCGATGGAGTAGACGCCGATGACGTTCGGCGAACCGGCCTCGTGGCGCGCGGCGGTGTCGTGCCACTCGACGTCGACACCCCCGTCCGTACGCCGGGACACCTTGCGGCTCGCGCCGCCGCCCGCGAGGTACGGCTCCGCCTCGCGCAGCCAGTCGGCGCGGCCGGCCAGGACGCCGGAGCCGAAGGGCGCGTACAGCTTGTGCCCGGAGAAGGCGATCCAGTCGACGTCCAGCTCCCGTACGGAGACGGGGTGGTGGGGCGCGAGCTGGGCGGCGTCGAGGACGATGCGGGCGTCGTGGGCGTGCGCGGCGGCGGCCAGCTCGCGGACGGGCCACAGCTCGCCGGTGACGTTGGAGGCGCCGGTGACGCAGACGAGGGCGGGTCCGTGGGGGTCGCGGGCGGCGAGGGCGCGCTCAAGGGTGGTGACGGCCTCGGCCGGCGTGCGGGGGGCGTCGAGGTAGGTGACGCGGGCGTCGCGCCAGGGCAGCAGCGAGGCGTGGTGCTCGGTCTCGAACACGAAGACCTGGCAGTCGGCGGGGAGCGCGGCGGCGAGGAGGCCCAGCGAGTCGGTGGTGGAGCGGGTGAAGACCAGCTGGTCGTCGTCCCGGCAGTCGAGGAACTCGGCGACGGTCCTGCGGGCGTTCTCGAAGAGGTCGGTGGACAGCTGGGAGAGGTAACCGGCGCCACGGTGCACGCTGCCGTAGTACGGCGCGTACGCGGCCACGTCGTCCCAGACGCGCTGCAGGGCGGGGGCGCTGGCGGCGTAGTCGAGCGCGGCGTACGTGACTTCGCCGCCGGTCACGAGCGGGACCGTGACGTCTCGGCCGAGAACGGGCAGAGGGGTGCAAATGGCCTGGGCGGAGGCAGCGGTGACGACAGACATGGGGAACTCCCGTGAGAGGCACGCACGGCAAGAGAAGCGTGCGGGAAGAAGGGAAAAGGGTGCGCGGAGGCGGGGCTCTGCGGCCCTATCGCATTCGCTTGCTCACGGAAGGCTCCCTCGACGACCAGGACCCCTGGTTTTCGCGAGGGGTCCGCGCTTGCCGTAGACCTCGCTGCCTACGGCCTGGTCTTCACCCGGGGCACCCCGCCACGGACGGAGGGTTGCCGGACAGCCGGCCGGGGCCTTGTGGCTGTCGCTCATGACCTGTGCAGCATCTTGCCACACGATCATCCGGACGCAAGTGGGGTGTCCGGATGGCGGGATGGGGGGGTGCGGGGGTGGCTGCGGGCGGATTGTTTTCGCCCCCGCCGCCCCTACCCTCCCCCAGCTACCGCTGGGAGGTGCCCCCAAGGGGCTGAATGATGCGGGGACCTGCACGGTTTTTTAGGGGCGCGGGGAACTGCGCGACCAGCCCCCACTCACCCGCACCCAACGCACCCGCCCGCCCAGCCTCAGGGGCACCGTTACGCGTTGCTCGCCGCGACCCACCGCTCCAGCGCCCGCTTCGCCGCCCCCGAGTCGATCGACTCCGCGGCCTTCTCCATGCCCGCCCGGAGCTGGGCCGCGAGCGGCCCGTCCCCCGGCTCCAGCGCCACCAGCGCCGCCGCCGAGTTCAGCAGAACCGCGTCCCGCACCGGCCCGCTCTCCCCGTTCAGCAACCGCCGGGCCACATCCGCGTTGTACGACGCGTCGGCGCCCCGCAGCGCCTCCACGGGGACCAGGTCGAGACCGACGTCCCGCGGATCGAAGGTCTCCTCCGTGACCTTGCCGTCGCGGACCACCCACACCCGCGACGTCGCCGTCGTGGTCAGCTCGTCCAGCCCGTCGTCACCGCGGAACACCAGCGAGGAGTTGCCGCGCTCGGCGAAGACACCGGCGACGATGGGCGCCATCCGCGGATCGGCGACCCCGACCGCCTGGGCGCGCACGTTCGCGGGGTTGGTCAGCGGACCGAGGGCGTTGAACACCGTACGGATGCCCAACTGCCCGCGCGCAGCGCCCGCATGGCGCAGCGCCGGATGGAACTTGATCGCGAAGCAGAAGGTGATCCCGGCCTCCTCGGCCACCTCGGCCACCCGCTGCGGGGTCAGTTCGAGGTTGACGCCGAGCTTCTCCAGGACGTCGGAGGCGCCCGACGCCGACGACGCGGCCCGGTTGCCGTGTTTGACGACCTTCGCACCCGTACCCGCGATCACGAGCGCCGACATCGTCGAGATGTTCACCGTCTTGGCGCCGTCACCGCCCGTACCGACGATGTCGACCGTCTTGCCCGGCACCTCGATCAGATTGGCGTGCTCGTACATCGTCCGGACGAGCCCGACGATCTCCTCGACGGTCTCCCCTTTGGCCCGCAGCGCCACCACGAACCCGGCGATCTGCGCGTCCGTGGCCTCGCCGCGCATGATCAGGTCCATCGCCCAGGCGGTGTCGTCCGCCGTCAGGTCGCGGCCGGCGAGCAGTCCGTTCAGCAGAATGGGCCATGAGCGGCCCGCCGCGGTGTCGCCTCCAGCGGGGATCACAGCGCTCATAAGCCGCTCCTGGGTGATGGGGCAACCGATCAACGGATCAGTCGCACGGATCTCAACGGGTCCACCCTATCCAGCCCGGAGCATGGCGAAGGGCCCCGTCCGTACAACGGACGGGGCCCTTCGACTGTGCGCGTGGCGAGCGCAGCGATCAGTGGTGGCCGTGGCCGCTCGTGATCTCCTTGTACTCCTCGACGGTCGGCTTGGCGATCTGGCTGTCCTCGTCGTAGTACGCCTTGCTGAGCTTGGCGCGCAGCTTCGCGGAGCCCTTGATCTTGCGCTTGACGCCGTTCTCGTCGACGGCCGGGCCGATCTCGGCCGGCTGGTACTGCTCGTGCGCCGTGAGCGTGTGCAGCTGCTCCTGGCTGAGCGGCTCGTGGACCTCGATGAACTCACCGTGCGGCAGGCGCTTGATGATGCCCGTCTCGCGGCCGTGCAGCACCTTGTCGCGGTCCCGGCGCTGGAGGCCGAGGCAGATGCGCTTGGTGATGACGAACGCGATGACCGGGGCCACGAAGAACGCGATCCGGACGAACCAGGTGATCGAGTTGATCGACAGGTGGAAGTGGGTGGCCCAGAGGTCGTTTCCACCACCGATCAGCAGGACCATGTACCAGGTGATCCACGCGACACCGAAGGCCGTGCGGGTCGGGGCGTTGCGCGGGCGGTCCAGGATGTGGTGCTCGCGCTTGTCGCCGGTGACCCAGGACTCGATGAACGGGTAGACCGCGATCGCGACCAGCACCAGCGGGAAGATGACCAGCGGGATGAACACACCCAGGACGAGCGTGTGACCCCAGAGGTTGATCTCCCAGCCCGGCATGACACGGATCAGGCCCTCGGAGAAGCCCATGTACCAGTCGGGCTGGGCGCCGGTGGACACCTGGTCCGGACGGTAGGGACCCATGGTCCAGATCGGGTTGATCGTGGCGATCGCCGAGATGACCGCGATGACACCGAAGACCAGGAAGAAGAAGCCTCCGGCCTTGGCCATGTAGACGGGCAGCAGCGGCATGCCGACGACGTTGTTGTTCGTCTTGCCGGGGCCCGCGAACTGCGTGTGCTTGTGGTAGAAGACCAGGATCAGGTGCGCCACCACGAGGCCGAGCATGATGCCCGGCAGCAGCAGGATGTGGACCGAGTAGAAGCGGGCCACGAAGTCGCCGCCGGGGAACTCTCCGCCGAAGAGGAAGAAGGAGAGGTACGTGCCGACGACCGGCACGGACAGGACCGCGCCCTCCATGAAGCGGACACCGGTGCCGGAGAGCAGGTCGTCGGGGAGCGAGTAGCCGGTGAAGCCGGTGAACATGCCCAGGACGAACAGCAGGAAGCCGAACAGCCAGTTGACCTCACGCGGCTTGCGGAACGCGCCGGTGAAGAACACGCGCATCATGTGCACGAACATGCCGGCGAGGAAGATCAGCGCCGCCCAGTGGTGGATCTGCCGGATCAGCAGACCGCCGCGCACGTCGAACGAGATGTGCATCGTCGAGTTGAACGCCTCGGACATCAGCTGACCCTGCAGCGGGATGTACGAGCCGTGGTACTCGACCTCGTTCATCGACGGGTGGAAGAACAGCGTCAGATAGACACCCGTGATGATGATGATCAGGAAGGTGTAGAGGCAGACCTCGCCCAACATGAACGACCAGTGGTCGGGGAAGATCTTGCGCATGTTGGCCTTGGCCAGGGAGTAGATCCCCAGGCGGCCGTCGGCCCAGTCGGCGACCCGCTCACCGGCGGGCGCCTTCCCGCGGGAGCGGTCCGCCGCGCCGGCGTCCGATGCGGCCGTGGTGTTGTCGTTGGTGCTCATCCGCGCTCCCAGAAGGCAGGACCGACCGGCTCCTCGAAGTCGCCGAGCGCCTCGAGGTAACCGTCGTCGTTCACGCCGATCCGCAGCTGAGGCAGGGCGTGACCGGCCGGGCCGAAGATCACCCGGCCGCCGTCGGACAGGTCGAAGGTGGACTGGTGGCAGGGGCAGAGCACGTGGTGCGTCTGCTGCTCGTACAGGGAGATCGGGCAACCGACGTGGGTGCAGATCTTCGAGAACGCCACGATGCCCTGGAAGGACCACTCGAGCTCTTGCTTGTCCTTGATGTTGTCCGGCTGGATGCGGACGATCATCGTCGCGGCCTTGGCGATCTCGGTCTGGAAGTCGTGGTCGTGCTCCTCCAGGCCCTCGGGCTTGACGAAGGTGAGTGACCCGACCGCGATGTCGGCGGGACGCAGCGGCTCGTTCGTGTTCATGTTGACGAGCAGCTTGCCCTTGGACCAGATCGTGTGGCGCAGCTTGGTGCCGGGCAGCGGGCCGAGGTCGCGCAGCAGGACGACGCCGGAGAGCGGGAACAGGGCCAGCGCGCCGAACATCGTGTTGCGGATCAACTTGCGGCGACCGAGCGCGGACTCCTTGGCGCCCTCCGCGAAGTCGGCCATGACCTTGGCCTTGACCTCGGGCGTGGCCTCGATCGGGTGACGCTCGTCGGCGATCTCCGCGTCCGACATCAGCGTGCGGGCCCAGTGGACCGCGCCGGCGCCGATGCAGAACAGGGCGAGGCCCAGGCACAGGCCCAGCGCGAAGTTCAGCGCGCTGACGTGCCCGATCGGCCAGACGTAGATCGACTTGTCGACGTCGATCGTCACGTACGAGGCGATGAAGCCGACGGTGGCCAGCATCGACACCGTGAACAGCAGGGCGACCGTGCGCTCGGACCGCCTGGCGGCCCGCTCGTCGATGTCCTGGACGCGGTGCTCGTGGGGCGGCAGGCCGGGGTCCGCGAACGGGTTCTTCTCGTCCGCGACGCTCACGGCACCGTGCGCGTGCTCCTGCTCTGCGGGCAGGTTCTCTTCTGGAATGTCTTGGCTACTCATGACTTCTTGGCCTTTGCGGTCCGAGCGGCGACCCATACGGCGACGGCGATCAGCCCACCGAGACCGAAGACCCAGGCGAACAGGCCCTCGCTGACCGGACCGAGACCGCCGAGGCTGAGGCCACCGGGCTCCACGGTGTCGTCGCCGTTGACCGCGTCGAGGTACGCGATGATGTCCTTCTTGTTCTTCTCCGTCATCGTGGTGTCGGGGAAGGACGGCATGTTCTGCGGGCCGGTCTGCATGGCCTCGTAGATGTGCTTCGGGTCGACACCCTCAAGGGTCGGCGCGTACTTGCCCTCGGACAGCGCACCACCCTTGCCGGTGAAGTTGTGGCACTGCGCGCAGTTGGTACGGAAGAGCTCGCCGCCCTTGGCGATGTCCGCGCCCGCGGGGCTGTACTCCTCGTCGGTCGGGATGGACGGACCGGCGCCGAGCGACGCGATGTAGGCCGCGAGCTGGTCGATCTCCGCCTGGGAGTAGATGACCTTCTTCTTCGGGATCTGCGCGCCCGGCTGCTGGGCCGGCATGCGGCCGGTGCCGACCTGGAAGTCGACGGCCGCGGCGCCCACGCCCACGAGCTGGGGCCCGTCGGAGGTGCCCTGACCGCCGGTGCCGTGGCAACTGGCGCAACCCACGGAGTAGAGCCTCTTGCCCTCGTCGATGGCGAGGGACTGCGAGGTCTCATCGGCCTGCGCCTTGTCCGCGGGTGCGAAGGCGGTGTACAGCCCCGCGCAGGCCGCCAGCGCGATGAATAGGACGACGACCGCCGCCAGGGGATGGCGTCGTCGTGCGGAGAGCTTTTTCACGGATTACCCCGGTGTCAGGATCTTCTGCGTCGATGCTTCTGGCTGTGATCGGTTGTGGCCCGCGGCCGATGGGTCCGCCGCGGTCGGCAGCCCGATTACTTGATCAAGTAGATCGTGGCGAAAAGGCCGATCCAGACGACATCGACGAAGTGCCAGTAGTAGGACACGACGATGGCGGCGGTCGCCTGCTCGTGGGTGAACCTCCGGGCCGCATAGGTACGGCCGAGGACCAGCAAGAAGGCGATGAGACCGCCCGTCACGTGCAGGCCGTGGAAGCCGGTGGTCAGGTAGAACACCGAGCCGTACGCGTCGGACGAGAGCGAGAGGCCCTCGTGCTTGACCAGCTCCGTGTACTCGAAGACCTGACCGCCGATGAAGATCGCACCCATGATGAAGGTCACGATGAACCACATCCGGAGCTTCTTCACGTCCCCGCGCTCGGCGGCGAACACGCCGAGCTGGCAGGTGAGCGAGGAGAGCACCAGGATCGTGGTGTTCGTCGCCGAGAACGGCAGGTTCAGGGAACTGGCCTTCTCATGCCAGAAATCGGCCCCGCTCACCGATCGCAGGGTGAAGTACATCGCGAAGAGGGCCGCGAAGAACATCAGCTCGGAACTCAACCAGATGATGGTTCCGACGCTGGTGAGGTTCGGCCGGTTGACCGACGGGTGCGCGTGCCCGGTATCTACTGTCGTTGCTGTCGCCACGACCGACATTATGTCGGTCGCTTATCCCGCCCTCACTCCGGGGGGTCCCGTTCGGAGTGTCCGGGGTGTGCGAACCGCTGTTGACGTGGTGTTCATGGGGGTAGCATCCGCGCAACGGTGCTTGTCCGTACGACGCTGACGTCCCGGAGGAAGAATGCAGCCGACCGCCACGGTGCTGGTCTACAGCGACGACTCCAACACCCGCGAACAGGTGCGGTTGGCCACGGGCCGGCGGCCGGCTCCCGATGCCCCCTTGGTGGAGTTCGTGGAGTGTGCCACCCCCGCTGCCGTGATCCGGGAGCTGGACAAGGGTGGGATCGATGTCTGTGTCCTGGACGGTGAGGCCGTGCCCATGGGGGGTATGGGGGTGTGCCGTCAGATCAAGGACGAGATCTTCAACTGTCCGCCTGTACTGTTGTTGATCGGGCGGCCTCAGGACGCGTGGCTGGCGACGTGGAGTCGGGCGGACGCGGCGGTGACGCTGCCGGTTGAGCCGGTGGAGTTCGCGGGTGCGCTGGCTTCTTTGCTGCGGCGCCATGCGTTGAGCGCCTGAGAGCTCGGGCGGGGTTGTTGTAGGGCGGCTGCGGGTTGTGTGTGGCTGGTCGCGCCCACGCGGCGGAGCCGCATATGTACACAGCCCCGCGCCCCTGAAAGCCTCCCCGCGCCCCTTTCGGGGCGCGGGGAGGAGGCTTCCCGTCAGGTGGACTGCGGGGTCAGGCGGGGGCTCTCGTCGTGGTGGGCCGGGGTGCCGGCCATCAGGGCGCTGCCGGTCTGCCACTTGTCCCAGGGCAGGTTCCAGTCGCCGTAGCCGTTGCCGAAGGGGGCCATCGTGTCACCGTTCGAGTTGACGACCTGGACGATGTCTCCCTCGCGCACGGTGTCGTAGAACCACTGCGCGTTCGCGTTGCTCATGCCGGTGCAGCCGTGGCTGACGTTGGCGTAGCCCTGGGATCCGGTGGACCAGGGGGCGGCGTGGACGTACTCACCGCTGGTGGTGACCCTGACCGAGTTGTGCACGACCAGGTCGTAGAAGTCCGAGGCGCCGATGCTGGCGCTGGTCATCCGAACGGTGCCTTCCTTGGCCAGGATGACCTTGACGCCGTTGCGGGTCTCGTAGCCGGGCATGCCCGTGGTCACCGGGATCTCCTTGATGACCTCGCCGTTCTTGTAGACGGTCATCTGGTGGGCGGAGGCGTCCGTGACGGCGACGACGTTGTCGGCCGTGCTGAGCTTCAGGGGCTTGGCCCGGCCGCCCCAGAGGCGGTCACCGATCTTGATGCCGTTCAGGTTGCTGCGGACCTGGATCGTGGCGTGGGCGGGCCAGTACTCCTCGGGGCGGAAGTGGAGCTTCTTGTCGTCCACCCAGTACCAGGCGCCCTTGACGGCGGGCGTCGAGTCGACCTTCAGGGCGCGTTCCACGACGGCCCGTGAGGCGCTGTCCTTGACGGGGGCGCTGAGTTCGGCGGTGACGGGCTGGCCGACGCCGTACGTGCCCGCTCTGGGGCCGAAGGTGACGTTCAGCCGCTTCTTGGTGGTGGGTCTGCCGGTGCTGAGGGTGAGGACCTTGCGGCCGGGGGCACCGTCCTCGTCCTCGGTGCTCACACGGACCGTGTAGTGGGCGCTCGCGGCCAGCGGGGAGGTGCTGTGCCAGCGCCTGCCGTCGGCGGAGAGTTCGCCCGCGACGTAGCGTCCCGTCGCGTCCACGGCCGTGACGTCGGTTATTCGCCCGTCGTCGTCGGCCGTTATCTCCAGGGGTTTGTCGGGGTCGGCCTTCCGGCCCTCGCCGGTGGGTGCCTTGACCGAGATCTGGTCCGCCGCGTCGTACGGATCGGCGGAGAGCGGGTTGCCGCCCGAGCAGGCGGCGACGGCTATGCCGAGGGTGAGCGCCGGCAGGTAGCGCCGGGCGACCGTGCGGTTTCGCGGAGTGTGGCTCATGGCCCTCACGCTAGGAACGCGCCCCGGCGGCGGCGCGGTGAGTGGGCCGTACGGGGGAATTCGGCGTGGCAAACGAGGGAGCCCGGGCCTCCTCGCGGAGTGTCCGGGCTCCCTTGTCGCTCAAGCCGTGTTACTGGTTCTGGTTCTCACCACGGTAGTACTCGAAGACCCAGCCCCACAGGCCGATCATGATGATCGGGGCCGAGAAGTACAGCAGCCACCAGCCGAAGACGACGCCCATGAAGGCGAGCGCGCCACCGACGCCGAGGGCGAGCGGCTGCCAGCTGTGCGGGCTGAAGAAGCCCACCTCGCCGGCGTCGTCCGCGACATCGGCCTCCTTGTTGTCCTGCGCGCCCGCGTCGACCCGCCGGGCCGTGAAGGCCAGGTAGTAGCCGATCATGATGCACAGGCCGAAGGCGAGGAAGAGCGCCGTGGTGCCGGCCGGCTCCTTCGACCACACGCCATAGACGATCGCCATGGCGAGGACGAAGACGCTCAGCCAGATGAACATCTTGCCCTGGATCTTCACTTACCGGCCTCCTTGCCGCTGCCCGCGAGCTCACCGGAAGCCGGGCCGCCGTGGCCGAGCTGTTCGAGCGCGGCGATCTCGGGGTGGTGCAGGTCGAACGCCGGGGATTCGGAGCGGATCCGCGGCAGGGTGACGAAGTTGTGCCGCGGCGGCGGGCACGAGGTCGCCCACTCCAGCGAGCGGCCGTAACCCCACGGGTCGTCGACCTCGACCTTCTTGCCGTACTTGGCGGTCTTCCAGACGTTGTAGAAGAACGGCAGGATCGACAGGCCCAGCACGAAGGAGCTGATCGTCGAGATCGTGTTCAGCGCGGTGAAGCCGTCGGCCGCGAGGTAGTCCGCGTAACGACGCGGCATGCCCTCGGCGCCCAGCCAGTGCTGGACGAGGAACGTGCCGTGGAACCCGACGAACAGGGTCCAGAACGTGATCTTGCCGAGCCGCTCGTCCAGCATCTTGCCCGTCCACTTCGGCCACCAGAAGTGGAAGCCGGAGAACATCGCGAAGACGACGGTGCCGAACACCACGTAGTGGAAGTGCGCCACCACGAAGTACGAGTCGGAGACGTGGAAGTCCATCGGGGGCGAGGCCAGGATGACGCCGGTCAGACCACCGAAGGTGAAGGTGATCAAGAAGCCGACGGCCCAGAGCATCGGTGTCTCGAAGGACAGCGAGCCCTTCCACATGGTGCCGATCCAGTTGAAGAACTTCACACCGGTGGGCACCGCGATCAGGAAGGTCATGAAGGAGAAGAACGGCAGCAGCACACCGCCGGTGACGTACATGTGGTGCGCCCACACCGTCACCGACAGACCCGCGATGGCGATGGTCGCGCCGATCAGGCCCATGTAGCCGAACATCGGCTTGCGGGAGAAGACCGGGATGACCTCACTGATGATGCCGAAGAACGGCAACGCGATGATGTACACCTCTGGATGGCCGAAGAACCAGAAGAGGTGTTGCCATAGCAAGGCTCCGCCGTTGGCCGCGTCGAAGACGTGGGCTCCGAACTTGCGGTCCGCCTCCAGGGCGAACAGCGCCGCCGCGAGGACGGGGAAGGCGAGCAGGACCAGGACCGCGGTCAGCAGCACGTTCCACACGAAGATCGGCATGCGGAACATGGTCATACCGGGTGCGCGCATGCAGATGATCGTGGTGATGAAGTTGACCGCGCCGAGGATGGTGCCGAAGCCGGAGAAGGCCAGACCCATGATCCACATGTCGGCGCCGATGCCCGGCGAGCGGACCGCGTCCGAGAGCGGGCTGTAGGCGAACCAGCCGAAGTCGGCCGCGCCCTGCGGGGTGAGGAAGCCACCCACCGCGATGAGCGAGCCGAACAGGTACAGCCAGTAGGCGAACATGTTCAGCCGGGGGAAGGCCACGTCCGGCGCGCCGATCTGCAGCGGCATGATCCAGTTCGTGAAGCCGGCGAACAGCGGCGTCGCGAACATCAGCAGCATGATCGTGCCGTGCATCGTGAACGCCTGGTTGAACTGCTCGTTCGACATCAGCTGCGTGCCGGGACGGGCCAGCTCGGCGCGCATGAAGAGCGCCATGACGCCGCCGATGCAGAAGAACGCGAACGACGTCACCAGATACATGGTGCCGATCGTCTTGTGGTCCGTCGTGGTCAGCCACTTCACCACGACGTTGCCGGGCTGCCTGCGCCGTACGGGAATCTCGTTCTCGTACGAGTCTTCGGCGGCGGCACCCTGAGGTTCGTTGAGGATGCTCACAGTTGGGTCGTCTCCCGGTTCTTCTCGTTGCTCGTCTGCTCAATACCGGAGGGGACGTAACCGGTCTGACCGTTCTCCGCGAGCTTCTTGAGGTGCTCCTCGTAGCGCTCGGGAGAGACGACCTTCACGTTGAAGAGCATCCGAGAGTGGTCGACGCCGCAGAGTTCGGCGCACTTGCCCAGGAAGGTGCCCTCACGGTTGGGGGTCACCTGGAAGACATTGGTGTGGCCCGGGATGACGTCCTGCTTCATGAGGAACGGCACCACCCAGAAGGAGTGGATGACGTCCCGCGAGGTGAGGATGAAGCGGACCGTCTTGCCCTTGGGGAGCCAGAGGGTCGGTCCGGGGTTGCCGGTCTGCGGGTTCTTCTCACCGGGGGTACCGCAGTTGTAGACGCCGCCCGCGTTCGCGGGGAACTGGTCCTTCCACTTCTGCGGGATCGCGTCCAGGTTCTTGTCGGTCTTCGCGTCACCGGTGGAACCGGGGACGTCCGCGATGGTGTTGAAGCACCAGCTCCACTGGAAGCCGACCACGTTGACCGTGACGTCCGGCTTCTTGGAGGTACTCAGGAGCTCCGACTCGTCGCGGGCCGTGAAATAGAACAGCACCGAGACGATGATGAGCGGGACAACCGTGTACAGCGCCTCGATGGGCATGTTGTACCGGGTCTGCGGGGGAACCTCGACCTTGGTGCGGCTGCGCCGGTGGAACATGGCGCTCCACAGGATCAGGCCCCACACCAGCACGCCGACGGCGAGCGCAGCCGCCCAGGACCCCTGCCACAGGGAGAGGATCCGCGGAGCCTCTTCCGTGGTCGGGGTGGGCATACCAAGGCGGGGGAAGTCTTCCCAGTTGTACGAGCAACCGGTGGCTGTCGCCAGGACCAGGCCCGCAGTCAGTGCCTGCAGCAGCTTCCGCCGCATCGGGCGCCGCGACGTGGGGGTACCACCCGCGCCCTTCAGGCCGCGGGGGAGGTCGGAGCCGTTGGGACTCACGTAGCGCCTTCCCGAGAGTCTCGCCCGCGCTGTTGGCTGCGGCCTTCTCGCTGGTCCGGTCGCCGCCCTGCGTCGGGCAGGGGTTTGATGTTTATGCGGACCAAACCCTACTGGACGCCGTCCGGCGGTCTGCGGGGAGGGTGTGCCTAACGCGTGGCGGGTCGCACTGGGCGCCTGAGAGCTCGGGGGGTTCGCTGTTTTGGCGGTGCGGGTTGTTCGTGGTTTCTCGCGCCCACGCGGCGGAGCCGCATATCGACACAGCCCCTCGCCCCTTGCGGGGGCGCTGCAGCCAGCCGGAGGAATTAGCGTTGCTGTGTGGCTTACTTCGACGCTGCTTCCGCTGCTCCTCTTCATCCCGTTGCGCGGCAGGCGCTTCAGGCCTCTCTCGATGAGGGGTGGGCCGATCCCGCTCGTCTCTATCGGGAGGGGCGGCGGGCCCGGTTGCTGCTGGATGCCGCGCGGGAGGCGGCGGCCGAGGCTGCGGGGTGCCGGCCGGACGAGTTGGTGTTCACCGCTTCGGGTACGCGGGCCGTGCACTCCGGGATCGCGGGGGCGCTGGCGGGGCGGCGGCGCGCCGGGGCTCACCTGATCGTGTCCGCCGTCGAGCATTCTTCCGTGTTGCACTCCGCGGAGGCGCACGAGGCCGGGGGCGGGACCGTGACGCGGGTGGCCGTGGATCGCGCGGGTGCGGTGGCGCCGGAGGCGTACGCCGCCGCCCTGCGGTCCGACACCGCCCTGGCCTGCCTCCAGTCGGCCAACCATGAGGTGGGTACGGAGCAGCCGGTGGCCGAGGTCGCGTCGGTGTGCCGGGACGCCGGGGTGCCGCTGCTGGTCGACGCGGCGCAGTCGCTGGCGTGGGGTCCGGTGGAGGGTGACTGGTCCCTGTTGACGGCGAGTGCCCACAAGTGGGGTGGGCCGCCGGGTGTCGGACTGCTCGCCGTCCGGAAGGGGGTGCGGTTCGCGCCCCAGGGTCCCGTGGACGAGCGGGAGTCGGGGCGGTCGGCCGGGTTCGAGAACATCCCCGCGATCGTGGCGGCGGCGGCCTCCCTGCGGGCCGTGCGGGCCGAGGCGGCCCAGGAGGCGGTACGGCTGCGGGAGTTGACCGAGCGGATCCGGGCGCGGGTGCCGGCGTCGGTGCCGGACGTGGAGGTGGTGGGGGACCCGGTGCGCCGGCTGCCGGGTGTGGTCACCTTCTCCTGTCTCTATGTCGACGGAGAGACCTTGCTGCACGAGCTGGACCGGGCCGGTTTCTCCGTCTCGTCCGGTTCGTCCTGTACGAGCAGCACGCTGACGCCCAGCCATGTACTCAGGGCCATGGGGGTGCTGAGCGAAGGCAACGTGCGGGTCTCGCTGCCGCCGGGCACCTTGGAGGAGGACGTCGAGCGGTTCCTCGACATCCTGCCGGGTGCGGTGTCGGGGGTCCGCGACAAGCTGGGCGCCTCGCCCGCGGCCCCCGCGGCGGCCGTGCGGGAGGACGCCCTCGTCGTGGACTCGCTCGGCAAGCGCTGCCCGATCCCCGTCATCGAGCTCGCCAAGGTCATCGGGGACGTCCCGGTGGGCGGCACGGTCCGCGTGCTGTCGGACGACGAGGCCGCGCGGCTGGACATCCCGGCCTGGTGCGAGATGCGCGGGCAGGAGTACGTGGGTGAGGAGCCGGCGGAGCGAGGAACGGCGTACGTGGTCCGCCGGGTGACCTGACGCGCCCCTCAAGGGGCGCGGGGCTGTATCGACAGCGGCTCCGCCGCGATGGGGGTCCCCCCGCTCGAGCGAAGCCGAGAGTGGGGGAGCGACCAGCCCCGACGGACCGCAAGTCGACAACGGATCCGCCGGGGCAGATGAATGGTCGCACCCAGCTCAGCTCAGGTGAACCTGAACCTCCTCAGCGGCAGCGTCCCCGTACGCCTTGGTGAAGCGCTCCATGAAGTGGGCGCGGCGCAGCTGGTACTCCTGGGTGCCGACCGTCTCGATGACGAGTGTGGCGAGCATGCAGCCGACCTGGGCCGCGCGCTCCAGGGAGACACCCCAGGCGAGTCCGGAGAGGAAGCCCGCGCGGAAGGCGTCGCCCACACCCGTCGGGTCGGCCTTGCGCTCCTCGTCCGGGCAGCCGACCTCGATCGGCGCCTCGCCGGCCCGCTCGACCCGCACGCCCTGCGCGCCGAGGGTGGTCACGCGGTGGCCGACCCGGGAGAGGATCTCGGCGTCGGTCCAGCCCGTCTTGGACTCGATGAGCCCCTTCTCGTACTCGTTGGAGAAGAGGTACGTCGCGCCGTCCAGCAGTATGCGGATCTCCTCGCCGTCCATGCGCGCGATCTGCTGGGAGAAGTCGGCGGCGAAGGAGATGCCCCGGGAGCGGCACTCCTCGGTGTGCCGCAGCATCGCCTCGGGGTCGTCCGCGCCGATCGAGACGAGGTCGAGGCCGCCGACGCGGTCCGCGACCGTCTTCAGCTCGATGAGGCGGGCCTCGCTCATGGCGCCGGTGTAGAAGGAGCCGATCTGGTTGTGGTCGGCGTCCGTGGTGCACACGAAGCGGGCCGTGTGCAGCGTCTCGGAGATGCGCACGGAGTCCGTGTCGACGCCGTGCCGGTCCAGCCACGCGCGGTACTCGTCGAAGTCCTGGCCGGCCGCGCCGACGAGGATCGGCTTCGTGCCCAGCTGACCCATGCCGAAGGCGATGTTCGCGCCGACTCCTCCCCTGCGGACGTCGAGCTTGTCGACCAGGAAGGAGAGGGAGACCGTGTGCAGCTGATCCGCGACCAGTTGGTCCGCGAACCGGCCGGGGAACGTCATGAGGTGGTCGTTGGCGATGGAGCCGGTGACTGCGATACGCACGGCTAGGACACGCTCCTGCGACGGGAGGGGATTGACAGTTCACGCTATCGGGTCCTCCTCCCGGGCTGAAACAGCACCGGGGCAGGAAAAACTACCCGATAGTAGGGCTTTTTCCGCGGCTTCGGCGGTGCATACGGTTCCGTTATGACGAACCACCAGGACCTGAAGGTCCACAGTTACGCTCCGCTCGACCCGGAAGGCGGTCTGGCGGCGCTGCGCGGCGACTGCGCCCGGATGGTGCCGCACTGGGCGGCCCCCGACCGGATCGTTGCCCTCCCCGTGTCCCCGTCACGCATCCACGGTGTGAAGGTGCCTCCGGCGTCGGCCCGTCTCGTGGACGCGATGTCCGACTACGGCGACTGATTCGGCCACTGCGGCCAAACCCGTGAGGTGCCCTCGCAGCCACTCGATGACCAAGAGGATGACCAAGAGGGCGCCTGAACGGGGAACCGCGCGCTCCCCCGCCGCGTCCCATCGCTGTCCCCCGTAAAGGGGATCCGGTATACGACCCTTCCGTGCCCCTCCCTCCTGGCAGGACCGGGTCACCAGGGACAGCTGTGGAGCTGAAGGAGCGATGCGGTGAGCACCGAGCGACCCGACAACGACGCGGCACCCGACGCGACCGATCCGGCCGACGCCACCCCGTCGGCCGAGGACGCCGAGAGCGGCGTGGGGGCCGAGCGCGCCGAGGGTGCCGCGAGCACCGAGGGTGCCAACAGCGCCGAGAGCGCCGCTGAGAGTGCCGCGAGCGCCGAGCATGCCGAGAGCGCCGGGAGTGCCGCTGAGAGTGCCGCGAGCGCCGAGCATGCCGAGAGCGCCGGGAGTGCCGCGAGCACCGCCGATAGCGCCGCGAGCGCCGAGCATGCCGAGAGCGCCACTGGCAGTGCCGCGAGCACCGAGGGCGCCGCTGGCAGTGACGAGAGCGCCGAGCCTGTCGCGGGCGCCGAACGCGCGGCCGGTACCGACGACGCCGCGAGCCCCCAGGGCCCCGAGAAGTCCTCGCCTCCCGAAGCCGCTCCCCACCCCGACACGGACGTGAGTACCCGGACCGTCGGGGGCGCCGAGGAGCGCAAGGCCGGGCGTGGGCGCTCCTCCGTGCTCGTCGCCTCGGTGGCGGCCGCGGTGCTGCTCGTCGGAGGTGGCGGGGCCTACCTCGCCACGAGCGCCACCAGCGACTCCGGTGGCAGCGACTCGGGCGCCCCGGCAGCCGACGGCACTCCCCCGCCACTGGCCCTCGACGGCTCCACCGAGGGCGGTACGAACGGGATCGCCCCCGGCGAGCCCGACCCCAACGGCGTGACCTACCGCGCCGGCGGCGACCTGCCCGACGGCCCGGACTCCGCGCCCGTGTACCGGTCGGCCGGCGAGGTGACCTCGGCCGAGGTGGCCCGGCTCGCGAAGGCGCTCGGCGTCGAGGGAACGCCCGCGATGCAGGGCGGCACCTGGAAGGTGGGTGGCACGAAGGACGGTTCCGGACCGAGCCTCCAGGTGAACAAGGACGCACCGGGCACCTGGACCTTCAGCCGGTACACGCCCGGCGCGGACAACTGCCGGAAGGCCGACGTCTGCGCCTCGGGCAGCGCGGCCGGGGGCGACCCGGCCAGCGAGGCCGTGGCGAAGAAGGCGGCCGCGCCTGTACTGAAGGCCCTCGGCCAGGACGCGGCCAAGCTGGACGCCACCCAGGTCTCGGGCGCCGTCAGGACGGTCAACGCCGATCCCGAGATCGGCGGGCTGCCCACGTACGGCTGGACCACCGGCATCCAGGTCGGCGCCGACGGCCGGGTGGCCGGCGGAAGCGGCAACGTGAAGGCGCCGGACAAGGGGGACACGTACCCCGTGACCGGCGCGGACAAGGCGCTGGACCTGATGAACGGGACGGGTCAGGGTCAGGGAACCGGCGACGGGCGCAAGGGTCCCGGTGGCTGCCCCAGTCCCGTACCGCTGAAGGACAAGGACGAGGCGCCGTGCGGATCGTCGACCGCGGCTCCGGCGTCGCGGTCGGTCGCCGTCGAGGACGCCGTCTTCGGGCTGGCCGCGCGCTTCTCGGAGGGGAAGTCGGTGCTGGTGCCGTCCTGGCTGTTCCAGGTGCGGCCGGAGGGGGCCGGCGCGAGCTTCACCGTGACGCAGCCGGCCGTCGACCCCGCCTACCTGACCACGCCCGAGCCGCCGTCGGTCAACCCGTCTCCGGGTGAGCCATCGGGTTCGGCGCCGAAGAAGCGCGACGTCAAGGTCGAGGGCTACACGGCGCAGGGCAAGGAGCTGACCGTGAGCTTCTGGGGTGGGGTGTGCGATGAGTACTCGGCCTCGGCGGACGAGAAGAACGGCGAGGTGACGGTCACGGTGACCGACAAGCCGTCTGACGAGGTCTGCATCATGATCGCGAAGGCCATGGAGCGCACGGTCCAGCTGGACAAGCCGCTCGGCGACCGGGAGGTCGTGGGCACGAACGGCAAGGAGGTCCCGAAGGGGAGCCTCGCCGACCGGGTCCCGAGCGCCCAGTAGTTCACCGGCATCGGCACCGACATCGGCATCGGCACCGGCACCGGCACCGGCACCGGCACCGATTACGGATCGCGGATTACGGATTGCGTAGGCGAAGGCGGCGTCCCCCTCGGAGGGGGCGCCGCCTTCGTGTGCGCTGGTACGCGCGGTGTGCGCCGAACGGGTGGGCGGCTCAGTTGAAGGAGTCGCCGCAGGCGCAGGAACCCGTGGCGTTCGGGTTGTCGATCGTGAAGCCCTGCTTCTCGATGGTGTCGACGAAGTCGATGGAGGCGCCGCCCAGGTACGGGGCGCTCATGCGGTCGGTGACGACCTTGACCCCGCCGAAGTCCTTGACGACATCGCCGTCGAGGGAACGCTCGTCGAAGAAGAGCTGGTAGCGCAGGCCGGAGCAGCCGCCGGGCTGAACGGCGACGCGCAGCGCCAGATCGTCACGGCCTTCCTGGTCGAGCAGGGCCTTGACCTTCGCCGCGGCGGCGTCGGACAGGATGATGCCGTCGGTGACGGTGGTGGACTCGTCCGATACGGACATCTACATCTCTCCCGGGTTGTACGGAGACTGCTTGGCGACGTGTCCAACCGGCAGGGCCGCGGATTCATTCCGGGCCGGGCGGTTTTCCTTTCGCCGCTCTCTTCATGCTCGCACATGGGCCGTGGAACGGGGATCGCCCTGTGGACGGGGCGTCGCGGCGATCACTCGTCAGCGGCCGCCGGGATTCACGTCACATCGACGCTATGGCCATCGTCAAAGTGACGTGAAGCAGTTATCATAGATAACGTCAATTCGACGAAAAGCCGTCAACGGTGTCCCGCATGTCCCGCCGGTCCGGATTCCCGGACCGGCGAGCCGCAGAACAGAAAGGGTGCGTGTCGTGACCACCGCCCAGACCCAGGAGCTCGACGTAACTCCGACGCCCCTCGCCCTGCTGCTGCTCGGCCGTGAGGCCGACCCCAGGAGCGAGCGCGGTGTCGAGTGCCCCGGCGACCTGCCCTCCCCGTCCGACCCCGACCTGGTGGAGCGCGCCCGCGCGGCCAAGGCGAAGCTCGGGGACAAGGTGTTCGTGCTCGGCCACCACTACCAGCGCGACGAGGTCATTCAGTTCGCGGACGTCACGGGCGACTCCTTCAAGCTGGCCCGGGACGCGGCGGCGCGCCCGGAGGCGGAGTACATCGTGTTCTGCGGTGTGCACTTCATGGCGGAGTCGGCGGACATCCTGACGTCCGACGCCCAGAAGGTGGTCCTCCCCGACCTGGCCGCCGGCTGTTCCATGGCCGACATGGCGACGGCCGAGCAGGTCGCCGAGTGCTGGGACGTGCTGACGGAGGCGGGGATCGCCGAGCAGGTGGTGCCCGTCTCGTACATGAACTCCTCGGCGGACATCAAGGCGTTCACCGGGAAGCACGGCGGCACGATCTGCACGTCCTCGAACGCCGAGCGGGCCCTGGAGTGGGCCTTCCAGCAGGGCGAGAAGGTGCTGTTCCTGCCGGACCAGCACCTGGGCCGCAACACCGCTGTCCGCGACATGGGGATGTCCCTGGAGGACTGTGTCGTCTACAACCCGCACAAGCCGAACGGCGGGCTGACGGCGGAGCAGCTGCGTGACGCGAAGATGATCCTGTGGCGCGGCCACTGCTCGGTGCACGGCCGCTTCTCGCTGGACTCGGTGAACGACGTACGCGAGCGCATCCCGGGCGTGAACGTCCTCGTCCACCCGGAGTGCAGGCACGAGGTCGTGGCCGCGGCGGACTACGTCGGTTCGACGGAGTACATCATCAAGGCCCTGGAGGCGGCCCCGGCGGGCTCCAAGTGGGCCATCGGCACGGAGCTGAACCTCGTGCGGCGCCTCGCGAACCGTTTCGCGCCCGAGGGCAAGGAGATCGTCTTCCTGGACAAGACGGTCTGCTTCTGCTCGACCATGAACCGCATCGACCTGCCCCACCTGGTCTGGGCGCTGGAGTCGCTGGCCGAGGGCAACCTGGTCAACCGCATCGAGGTCGACCAGGAGACCGAGGCGTTCGCGAAGCTGGCGTTGGAGCGGATGCTCGCCCTGCCGTAGTCCTTCCTCAGCCCTCGTCCCGCCCCGCCGTCACCCCGACGCGGACTTCCGGTCGGGGTGGGCGGGGTCGAGGCTGACGACGGTGCCGTCGGGGGTGTTCACGATCAGCGCGCCGCCGTACGGCAGCACCTCGGACTTGATCGTGTCGCTGGTCGCGAGCCGCTCGGCGTGTGTGCCCGTCTCCCACAGCAGCGTGCCCTTGCGTGCGTCGAGGGCCGCGACCCGGCCGCTGGGGCTGGCCAGGTACAGGGTGCGGGTGCGGGCGTCGTAGGTGGGTTGGCCGGAGCCCTCGACGCTGGTCCGGGTCTGCCACAGCTGTTTGCCGGTCAGCGGGGACACGGCGGTCACCTGGCCGTCGGCCCCGGCGATCCACAGGGTGTCGGCGGCCAGCGTCACCGAGCCCTCGTAGGTCTTCGCCAGCTTCGTCGTGGTGCCGGCGCCGGTGTCCGGGTCGGCCAGCAGGATCTTGCCGAACGTCAGGTCCTCGGGGCGCATCGGGCCGGTGTCGCCCCCGACCACGAAGGCCAGGCGGTCGTCGACGGCGCCGAGCAGACCGCTCGCGTTCGGGGTCTTCAGACGCCGGATCACCGACCCGTCGGTCCGCTTCAGCTCCAGGAGCTCGGCGTCCCGGTTCTCGTCGTCCGGGAAGCAGTGCTGGTACAGGCCGGAGCCGACCGTCAGGAACTGGCAGTAGTCGCCGGCGGGCAGCTGCTTGGTCCAACGGTCGGTGCCGGTGCGCGGGGAGCGGGCCGTCACCAGCCGGCCGCCGGCGTCGGTGGTCAGCACGAGGTCGCCGGACAGGGTCAGGTCGACGCTCGTGTCGTTCACCTTGCGGACCCACAGCCGCGTGCCGCTCTGCGCGTCGAGGGCGACGATGCTGACCGTGCCGTTCGCGCCGTTGTCCGGGTAGACGACCTGCCGGACGAGCACCGCGCCGTCCCGCGCGCCGAGGATCGTGAAGGCGTTCAGCGCTCTCTCGCCGGAGTGGGCGGACGCGAGGGAGGCACGCCAGACGGTCTTGCCGGTACGGCCGTCCAGCCGTACGGGAAGGATGTTGCTGCCCGCGCAGTAGACCGCGTCCTCGTACCTCCGGCAGGTGGCGTCGCCCGAGTCGCCGCTCGCCTTCCCCAGTGGATCGACCTCGCCGCGCGGTGCCGGCTTGAGCGCCGTCGTCTGCCAGGGCTCCCAGCCGGTGGGGACCGCCGCCCAACGGGAGGCCGCGGCCGCGGAGGAGCCCGCGGGCTGGGGATCCGCGAATCCCGGCCCGAACCGTAGGTACCAGAGCAGCCCCAGGCCCACCGCGCCGACCACGGCGGTGGCGGCCAGCACAGGGCGCCCGCGACCACGGCGGGCGGGGAACCGATCCTTACGGGGGATACGGCTGACACGGCGGATACGGCCGCCACGGCGGACGGGATGATCGGCGGCCGTCGGGCCGGCGAGGTCACCGGGATGGGTCGGCTCCACGAGCGGCAGATCGGCCGCGCGCAGCGTCACGGTGGACGGTTCGTCCTCCCCCGGCGCCGGCAGGTCGGCGAACTCCCGTGCCAGCTCGTCGAGTTCGGGCCGGTCCGCGGCCTTCTTGGCCAGGCAGCGCTCCAGGATGCCGAGCAGTGGCTGCGGTACGCCGTCGAGGGCGGGCTGGTTGTGGACCACCCCGTACGCCGTCATGTAGGGGCTCTCGGCGTCGAAGGGGCCGCGCCCGATCACCGCGAAGCCCAGCAGCGCCCCGAGCGAGAAGACGTCCGAGGACGAGGCGACCGCGCGCGGGTCGGTGAACTGCTCCGGGGACATGAAGGGCGGGGTGCCGATCATCTGGCCGGTCTCGGTCAGGGTGTTGCCGTTCTCCACCGCCCTGGATATGTCGAAGTCGATGACCCGCGGGCCGTCCTCGGCCATCAGGACGTTGGCCGGCTTCAGATCGCGGTGCACGACCCCCGCCCGGTGGATGTCCCGCAGCGCCTCGACCAACCCCAGCGCCAGCCGCCGCAGTTCGGCGCCCCGCAGCGGGCCCCCCTCGCGGATCCGTTCGGCGAGGGAGCGGCCGGCCACGTACTGGGTCGCCATCCAGGGCCGTGCCGCCTCCGGGTCGGCGTCCACGACCGGCGCGGTGAAGGCGCCGCTCACCCGGCGGACGGCCTCGATCTCCTGCCGGAACCGGGCCCGGAAGACGGCGTCCTCGGCGTACTGGGCGTGCACGACCTTGACGGCGACCTCGCGGCCGGAGCGCGATCTGCCCCGGTAGACGATTCCCATACCCCCGGCCCCGAGCCGGTCGACCAGCTTGTACCCGCCGACGGACCTCGGGTCCTCACCGCGCAGTGGCACCGCCCGAACTTCCTTCCGCGTAGATCAGTTCGCGCCACACAATACGGAACCGGAATGCCGAACGGCCGGGTACCGAGAGGTTCGGTAACCGGCCGCCGTGGATCAGGACGTGGATCAGGACGTCAGACGCCCGCGGGCTCCGGCTCCTGCACCGGCGTGCCCGTCTTCGCCGTCTTCTTCCCCGCGCGCTTCTTCGCCCGGCGCTCCTTGCGGAGCTCGATCATGGCGTAGAGGGTCGGGACCAGGAGAAGGGTCAGCAGGGTGGACGTGATCAGGCCACCGATCACGACCACCGCCAGCGGCTGCGCGATGAAGCCGCCCTCGCCGGTGACGCCGAGCGCCATCGGGAGCAGGGCGAAGATCGTCGCCAGGGCCGTCATCAGGATCGGGCGCAGCCGGTGGCGGCCGCCCTCGACGACAGCCTCGACGACGCCGTAACCCTGCTTGCGGTACTGGTTGATGAGGTCGATCAGGACGATCGCGTTCGTCACCACGATGCCGATCAGCATCAGCATGCCGATCATCGCGGGGACACCCATCGGGGTACCCGTGGCGACCAGCAGTCCGAGTGCGCCGGTCGCCGCGAACGGGATGGAGACCAGCAGGATCAGCGGCTGCACGAGGGAGCGGAACGTCGCGACCAGCAGCATGAACACGATCGCGATCGCCGCCAGCATCGCCAGACCCAGGTTCGCGAACGCGTCGTCCTGGTCCTGCGAGACACCGCCGATCTCGGCCGTGGCACCCTCCGGAAGCTTCAGCGCGTTCAGCTTGGAGGTGAGCTGCGTGCTCACCGCACCCGTGTTGTCACCGGTCGGCTTGGCCGTGATGGTGGCCGCGCGCTGACCGTCGATGCGGGTCATGGAGACCGGGCCGTCGACCAGCTTCACGTCCGCGATGTCGCCCAGCTTCACGGGACCGAGGCGGAGGGCCTTCAGCTCGTCCATGGTGTCCGCCGGCTTCGCCGACTTCACCACGATGTCCCGCTCCGTGTCGTCCAGGATCGCCCGGCCGCTCGTGGTGCCGCGCACCGCCTGGGCGACGGCCGCGCCGAGCGTGGTGTCGTCGAAGCCGGCCGCGGCCGCCTTGTCGTTGGCCCTCACGGAGATCCGTGGCACGCTCGTCGCCAGGTCGCTCGTGACGTCGGTGACGTCGTCGAGCTTGGCGACCTCGTCACGGACCTCGTCCGCTGCCTTGCGCAGCACGTCGCCGTCGGCGGCCTTCACGACCACGCTCAGGTCCTGGTTGCCGAAGCCGTCGCCGGCCGCGATCGTCGTCGTACCGATGCCGGAGAGCTCCCCGAGTCCCTTCTCGATACGGTCCTGGACGGCCTCGGCCGAGGCCGAGTCCTCCAGCATGACCGTGTACGACGCCTGGTTGGTGTCCGTACCGCCGCCGAAGGCCGCCAAGAAGCCGGACGAGCCGATGGTGACCTGGTAGTCCTTGACGCCGTCGATGCCCGAGAGCATCTTCTCGACCTTCTTCGCCGCCACGTCCGTCGCCGCCAGGCTGGTGCCCGGCTTCAACTCCTGCTTGACGTTGAGGACTTCCTGCTCGCCCTGGTCGAAGAAGTTCGTCTTGAGCAGCGGGGTCATGGCGAAGGTGCCGATCAGGACCACCACGGCGATCGCCACGCTCGTCAGACGGCGGCGGGTCGCGAAGCGCAGGACAGGGACGTAGAGGCGCTGGAGCCGGCTCTTCGCCTCCTTCTCCTCGGCCTTGCGGCGGGCCTCCTCGGCGTCCTCGGGCGTGCCCTTCGGGGCGCGCAGGAACCAGTACGACAGCACCGGGACGACCGTCAGCGACACCACGAGGGAGGCGAGGAGAGCCGCCGTCACCGTCAGGGAGAACGAGCCGAACAGCTCGCCCACCATGCCGCCGGTCAGGCCGATCGGGAGGAAGACCGCGACCGTGGTGAGCGTCGAGGACGTGACCGCGCCCGCGACCTCGCGTACCGCCTTGAGGATCGCCTCCTGGCGCTCCTCGCCGTAGCCGAGGTGGCGCTTGATGTTCTCCAGGACCACGATCGAGTCGTCGACGACCCGGCCGATGGCGATGGTGAGCGCGCCGAGCGTGAGCATGTTCAGGGAGAGGTCGCGGGTCCACAGGACGATCAGGGCCAGGACGACGGAGAGCGGGATGCTCACGGCCGTCACCAGCGTCGAGCGGATCGACGCGAGGAAGACCAGGATGACGAGGACCGCGAAGACGAGGCCCAGAGCGCCCTCGGTCGTCAGGCCCTCGATGGACTTGGCGACCGCCGGGCCCTGGTCGCTGACGACGGTGATCGTCGTCCCCGAGCCGAGGTCCTTGCGCATGCCGGGCAGCGCGTCCTCGACGGCGTCCGAGATGGCGACCGCGCTGCCGTCGCGGTCCATCGTGACGCTCACGGCGAGGCTCGGCTTGCCGTCGGTCCGCGTGATGGAGTCGGCGCGGGCCTCCTGCTCCTTGACGGTGGCGACGTCACCGAGGCGCACGGGCTTCTTCGCACCGCCGGTCGCGGCACCGCCGGGCGCCCCCTGACCGGTGACCATCAGGTCCTCGATCTGCTTCAGCGAGGTGTAGCCGCCGCCGACCTGGACGGTGTGGTTGGCGCCGTCCTCGTCGAACGAGCCGGCCGGGACGGTCGCGCCGCCCGCCTGGAGGGCCTGGCCGAGCGCGGCCGACGTGATGCCGGCCTGAGCGAGCTTCTTGTCGTCGGGCGTGACGGTGACCTGCAGGTCCCGTACGCCGTCGACCGTCACCTGGCCGACGCCGTCGATGGCCTTGAGGTCGGGTACGACGGTCCGGTCGAGCTTGTCGGCGAGGGCCTGCTGGTCCTGGCCGGAGCCGGAGCTGACGGCGAGGACGACGGTCGGGATGTCGTCCGTCGAACCGGCGACGACCTGAGGGTCGACGTCGTCCGGGAGCTGGACGCGGGCCCGGTTCACGGCCTGCTGGACATTGGCGACCAGCTGGTCGGTGCCCTGGCCGTAGTCGAAGGAGGCCATGATCAGGGCGTTGCCCTCACTGGCCGTGGAGGTGACGCCCGTGATGCCGTCGACGGCTTCCAGGCTGTCCTCGATGGGTTCGACGACCTGCTTCTCGACCACGTCGGGCGAGGCGCCCTGGTAGGGCGCGAGGACGGACACCATGGGAAGTTCGATGGTGGGCAGCAGCTGCTGCTTGAGCTGGGGTATCGCGATCGCCCCGAAGGCGAGCGCGATGATCGACATCAGGCCGATCAAGGCCCGTTGTGCGAGGCTGAATCGGGACAGCCAGGACATGGGTCAGGGTCTCTCTTCTGGGAGCGGCAGAAGCGGGCGTGCCCGCGGAACGCTTGCCGCGGGGTGAAGCACACGGGTGCCTGTGCTGCACATGTGAGCACCCGCCCTTACACCCTGAGCCATGGCAGAGCCCCCACTTGTAGGCCCCAGGTCCATTTCCTTATACGGCGCATACTCCGGCCGCAGTACACCCGGGTTGAGGTCACTCCACCCTTGGGCGTACGAGTCCGGACTCGTACGCGATCACCACGAGTTGGGCCCGGTCGCGGGCGCCGAGCTTGGCCATGGCCCGGTTGACGTGCGTCTTCACGGTCAGCGGGCTCACCTCGAGCCGTTCGGCGATCTCGTCGTTGGAGTGCCCGCCCGCGACCTGGACGAGGACCTCGCGTTCCCGGCCGGTCAGGGAGCCGAGGCGCTCGGAGCGGGCGGGGTCGCGCCCGTCGTCGTCTGCGTCGCCCTGGGCGAGGAACCTGGCGATGAGCCCCTTCGTGGCGGCCGGCGACAGCAGTGCCTCGCCGCTCGCCGCGACCCGGATGGCGTTGAGCAGCTCCTCGGGCTCCGAGCCCTTGCCGAGGAAGCCGGAGGCCCCGGCGCGCAGCGACTGCACCACGTACTCGTCGACCTCGAACGTCGTCAGCATGACCACGCGGACGTGGGCGAGCGCGGGGTCTGCGGTGATGAGCCGGGTGGCGGCGAGCCCGTCGGTGCCCGGCATGCGGATGTCCATCAGCACCACGTCCGCCCGCTCACCGCGGGCGAGTTCCACGGCCTCCGCCCCGTCCGAGGCCTCCCCCACGACCTCCATGTCCGGCTCGGAGTCGACGAGCACACGGAAGGCGCTGCGCAGGAGCGCCTGGTCGTCGGCGAGCAGGACGCGGATGGTCATGCGGTGTTCCCCCCGGTCGGTCACAGCTGGGTCGGTCGTACGGGCCCGCCCGCGGCGGTCACGCGGTGTCCTCGGCCGGGGCGGTACGACTGCTGACCGGAAGGATCGCATGCACGCGGAAGCCGCCTCCGTAGCGGGGGCCCGCGGTGCAACTGCCGCCGAGGGCGGTGACGCGTTCGCGCATCCCGAGCAGTCCGTGGCCGCCACGGCCGTCGTCGTCCTCGGGGGCGGTGTGTTCTCCGCCGCCGTTGTCGAGCACGGTGACCTCGATGTTCGGTCCCACACGTACGACGCTGACCTCGGCCTTCGCTTCGGGCCCCGCGTGTTTCTGGACGTTGGTGAGGGCCTCCTGGATCACCCGGTACGCGGCGAGGTCGACGGCGGCCGGGAGGGCGGTGCCGTGGTCGGCACGGGCGACCTCGACGGGCAGTCCCGCGTTGCGGAAGGTGGCGGCGAGTTCGTCGAGCCGGTTCAGCCCGGGGGCGGGCTCGGTGGGGGCCTCGGGGTCTCCCGACTGCCGCAGCAGGCCGACCGTGGCGCGGAGCTCGTTGAGCGCTGAACGGCTGGCCTCGCGGACGTGGGCGAGGGCCTCTTTCGCCTGGTCGGGCCGCTTGTCCATGACGTGGGCGGCGACCCCGGCCTGGACGTTGACGAGGGCGATGTGATGGGCGACCACGTCGTGCAGGTCGCGGGCGATGCGCAGGCGTTCCTCGGCGACCCGGCGGCGGGCCTCCTCCTCGCGGGTGCGTTCGGCGCGTTCGGCGCGTTCCCTGATGGCGTGGACGAAGGCGCGGCGGCTGCGTACGGCGTCTCCGGCGGCGGCGGCCATGCCGGTCCAGGCGAAGATGCCGAGGTTCTCCTGCTCGTACCAGGGCAGGGGGCCGGCGAGCATGGCGGTGCCCGTCAGGGTGGTCATGGTGAGCAGGCCGACGCGCCAGGTGGTGGGGCGGTCGGTGGTGGAGGCGACCGTATAGAGGGCGACTACGGCGGACATCGCGACCGGGGCGCGGGGATCGCCGTTCACGAGCTCCAGGAGGGTGAAGCCGGCCGTGACCGCCAGTACGGTCCTGGGGGCGCGGCGGCGCAGGACGAGGGCGGTCGCGCTCAGTGTCATCAGGGTGACGCCGAGGGCGTCCGGGGTGCGGGCGCCCCACTTCGCCCCGTGGTCGGCGTTCGGGTCGACGAACGAACCGGCCAGCATGCAGACCAGCACGGCGGCCGCCAGGGCCGCGTCCAGCGCCAAGGGGTGCGTTTTCAGCCAGTGGCGGGCGTGGAGGAGGGTGCTCACGGTTTCACACGGTACGGGGCCCTGCCGGGGGCGGAACAGGTACGGGGGTGTTGGGGATGGGTGGGTTGGTGCGGGTTGAGTGTGGCTGGTCGCGCAGTTCCCCGCGCCCCTGAAAGACCGGGCCGTCCCCCGCGGCCCTGAAAGGCGCGCACTTCCCCGCGCCCCTAAAAAGCCGCAGTTCCCCGCGGCCCTGAAGACCAGCCCCGGCCGGGAAAATTCAGCGCCACCCCGCACCATCCAGCCCCTCCGGCGATTGAGGAGCGGGGTCCGGGGCGGAGCCCCGGGGAAGGGACGGGTAGGGGCGGCGGGGGCGAAGGACGCCGGGGTCGGGTCAGGTCGCGCCCGGGATCAGGCCGTCGTCGCTCAGGAGGTCGCGGACCTGGTCCAGGGTCGCGTCGGCGGCCGGGAGGATGAGACCGGAGGGCTCAAGGGTGTCGTCCGGCAGCGGCGTGCCCAGTTCGCGGACCTTGTCCAGGAGCGAGTGGAGGGTGCGGCGGAAGCCGGGGCCGTCGCCGCTCTCCATCTCCACGAGCAGTTCGTCGTCGAGCCTGTTCAGTTCGGTGAGGTGGCTGTCGTCCAGCCTCACCTGCCCCTCCCCCATGATCCGTACGATCATGTCGCCCTCCTCAGGCGTGGGACGCGGACCGTCAGCCGGTCACTGCTTGTCGAAGCGTGGGGTGTCCTGCTGCTGGGACTGCGACTGCTGGGAGGTGTTGTCCGCGCCGCCCTCGATCGCCTGCTGCGAGGACGAGCCTCCCGCCAGCTCCGCCTTCATGCGCTGCAGCTCCAGCTCTACATCCGTACCACCGGACAGCCGGTCCAGCTCGGCCTGGATGTCGTCCTTGGCCATGCCGGAGGGGTCGTCGAGGGCGCCCGAGGCGAGCAGCTCGTCGATGGCGCCCGCCCGCGCCTGGAGCTGGGCCGTCTTGTCCTCGGCCCGCTGGATGGCCAGTCCGACGTCGCCCATCTCCTCGGAGATGCCGGAGAAGGCCTCGCCGATCCGGGTCTGCGCCTGGGCCGCCGTGTACGTCGCCTTGATGGTCTCCTTCTTGGTGCGGAAGGCGTCCACCTTGGCCTGGAGCCGCTGGGCCGCCAGGGTGAGCTTCTCCTCCTCGCCCTGCAACGTCGTGTGCTGCGTCTCCAGGTCCGTCACCTGCTGCTGGAGCGCCGCACGGCGCGAGAGCGCCTCACGGGCCAGGTCCTCGCGACCCAGCGCGAGCGCCTTGCGGCCCTGGTCCTCCAGCTTGGACGACTGGGACTGGAGCTGGTTCAGCTGAAGTTCCAGGCGCTTGCGCGAGGTCGCGACGTCCGCGACACCGCGGCGCACCTTCTGGAGCAGCTCCAGTTGCTTCTGATACGAGTAATCGAGGGTTTCGCGCGGGTCCTCGGCCCGGTCAAGGGCCTTGTTCGCCTTCGCGCGGAAGATCATCCCCATACGCTTCATGACACCGCTCATGGGCTTCGCGCGCCCCCTTCTGACGGACTCCAGCTCACAGGTCTGCGACAGAACCCACAGTACGGGCCCTGCATCCATTACCGCACTGTTCGGGGACGGATGCGCTCATCCCCAAGGACGACTGCGTACGGCACTGCTCCGGCGTAGGGAGTAGGTGCCTCCCGGGGTTGTGTACGGGACGGGCCCCGGAATTCCTCAGCTCCCTCGGGGGCGGGCCGTCGCCGGCCTTCCCTTTCAGGCCACTCTGTCCCCCTACATGACGAGCGGTGTTGCCGGATCGTTCCCCGCCCGGCTGCGGTCCATGCCGGGAAACCCCGTACCCTTGGGTTTCGTGTTCCGTAGCCGCGCCAAGAGCGAGAAGGACACGGCCGCCGAGAAGGCGCCCGTGAACAACTCCCAGCAGACCCGTGACCCGCAGGCCAAGAAGGGCCGACCCACGCCCAAGCGCAGTGAGGCCCAAGGCCAGCGCCGAAGCGTCGCCAACACGCCGACGTCGCGCAAGGAGGCCTCCAAGCGTGCCCGCGACGATCGCCGGGCCGCGATGGAGAAGCAGCGCCAGGCGCTGGCGGGCGGTGACGAGCGCTACCTGCCCGTGCGCGACAAGGGCCCCGTGCGGAAGTTCGCGCGGAACTTCGTGGACTCGCGGTTCTCCATCGCGGAGTTCTTCCTGCCGCTGGCCGTGGTCATCCTCGTGCTGAGCATGGTGCGGGTGGCGTCGCTGCAGAACATCGCGCTGCTGCTGTGGCTCTTCGTGATCGTGCTGATCGTGGTCGACTCGTTCTGGATCGCCTTCCGTCTGAAGAAGCAGCTCAGCGAGCGCTTCCCCAACGAGAACAGGCGCGGGGCCGTCGCCTACGCGCTGATGCGCACCCTCCAGATGCGTCGCCTCCGGCTGCCGAAGCCGCAGGTCAAGCGCGGAGAGCGGCCCTGAGCACGACGTCCTTCTCCGGGGGCGCGGCGGATGCCTGGCTGAGCAAGGTGGGCGGGCTGCGTGACGTCGTACGGCAGGAGCTGGTGGCCCGGCAGCTCGACGAGCAGATAGCCGGGCGGTTCCCCGTCGGGCAGCGGCTGCGGGTGCTGGACGTCGGCATGGGACAGGGCACCCAGGCACTGCGGCTGGCCCGGGCCGGGCACAAGGTGACCGGGGTCGAGCAGGACGCGACGATGCTCGCCGTGGCCCGCGAGGCCCTCGCCGGTGAGCCCGAGGGGATAAGGAGCCGCGTCCGGCTGGTCGAGGGCGACGGCCGGGACACGGGCGTGCACTTCCTGCCGGGCAGCTTCGACGTGGTGCTGTGCCACGGCGTGCTCATGTACCTGGAGGACCCGGACGCGCTGCTGGCGGGCCTGGCGCGGATGCTCGCCCCCGGAGGGCTCCTCTCCCTCCTCGTACGCAACGGTGACGCGCTCGCCATGCGGCCGGGCCTGGCCGGCGACTGGGCGACCGCGCTGGCATCCTTCGACAGCACCGCGTACACGAACCGTCTGGGCCTCGACGTGCGCGCCGACCGCCTCGACGCCCTCACGTCGACCCTCGCGGGCATCGGCGCCCCGCTCCACGCCTGGTACGGCGTCCGGGTCTTCACGGACCTCGCCGCCGACGACGCCCCCGCCCCTCAGGACATGGACGCGCTGCTGGCGGCGGAGGAGCGGGCAGGACGGACGGATCCGTACCGCGCGGTGGCGGCTCTGCTGCATCTGTGCGGGGTGCGGGGCTAGCGCCGTACCCCCGGGGCCCGTTCGGGTGCCCACCGGGAGCCGGGGGCGGACGGCGACGTGAGACTCGGGCCATGGACGTTCTCCGTGCCCGTGACGCCCGCCGCGGTCGTCTCCGTGCCCGTTCCCCCGCCCTGCGGCGGCTCCTTCCCGTGGCCGTCCTCGCCGTCGTCTGCGGCCTGCTCCCCGGCTGCTCCGGTGACGCGGCGCCGGGCGCCGCGGGCAGGTCCACCACCGCCCGGGCGGCCGTCCCCCTGCAGCCGGGCGATCTGCAGGGCGCCTACCAGAAGGTGGTCAGGAACGTGCTGCCCTCGGTCGTGCAGATCCAGGCGGGCGACCACCTGGGCTCGGGAGTGGTCTACGACGACAGGGGGCACGTCGTCACGAACGCGCACGTCGTGGGGAACGAGCAGAAGTTCCGGGTGACGATCGCCAACAGTGAGGTCGAGCTGGGCGCGACCCTCGTGTCCTCGTACCCGCAGCAGGACCTCGCCGTCGTGAAGCTGGACCGGGTGCCGGACGGGCTCAGGGCGGCCAGGTTCGGGGACTCCGGCAAGGTCGAGGTGGGGCAGATCGTCCTCGCCATGGGCTCACCACTCGGGCTGTCCTCCAGCGTGACCGAGGGGATCGTCTCGGCGACCGGGCGGACCGTGAGCGAAGGGAACGACGACGGGGGGACGGGCGCGACCATCGCGAACATGGTGCAGACGTCCGCCGCGATCAACCCGGGCAACAGCGGCGGAGCCCTCGTCGGCCTCGACGGCCTGGTGATCGGCATCCCCACACTCGCCGCCGTCGAGCCGGACCTGGGCGGAGAGGCGGCGCCCGGGATCGGTTTCGCCATCCCCTCCTCGACGGTGACGAACATCGCCGACCAGATCGTGAAGAACGGCAGGGTCACCGACTCGGGGCGGGCCGCGCTCGGCATCACGGGCCGTACGGTCGTCGGCGGCGACTTCCAGCCCGACGGGGTCGCCGTCGTCGAGGTCAAGGACGGCGGCGCGGCCGACCAGGCGGGCATTCGGTCCGGCGACGTCATCACCCGGTTGGGTGACACGGACATCACCACGCTCACGTCGCTCTCCGAGGCCCTGGCGGTCGAACAGCCCGGGGACCGGACGACGGTCGCGTACAGGAGAAACGGGAACAGCAAGACGGTCGCCGTGACGCTGGGCGAACTGTAGCCCCGCACCCCGAACGGGGCACGGGGCCGTGGTGACCGTTACTCCCCTACTCCCCGTGCTACTCCCCGTGCAGACTCATCGGCCCGTAGATCTGCGTCGCGTCCTCGAACAGGCGGACCTGGTCGGCGCCCCCTTCCTGAAGGGCCTTCCAGTGCTCACCGATCCAGGACTCGGCATCCCCCTGCGTGGTGAAGTCGTCCGGCTGCACCGAGGGCTGGACCTCCGCCCCGTCGGCCTTCTCGAACCGCCACGTCCATGCCGCCATGTGAGCCTCCGTAAGTACCGGCCCGGCACCGAACACAGTACCGAGCAAGATCCGGTTCCTTCGCAGAGCCTAGTCGGACGCGCAAGACCTGCGCGGATTTGACGGGACACGGGAAAATCAGGCGCGTGGAACTGACACTGCTCGGCACCGGCGCCCCCGAAGGCCTCCCCCGCCCCGACTGTCCCTGCGCGGCCTGCGCGAACTCGCTCGGTACCGACACGCGCGCGGCGACCGCGCTGTTGCTCGACGGCACGCTGCTGCTCGACCTGACCCCAGGCGCCGCCCTCGCCGCCGCACGCTCCGGGCACACGCTGGCCGGTGTACGGCAGGTGCTGCTCTCGCATCCGCACGAGGGACCCGCCGTCGAGGTCCCGGCGGGGCTGCCGCAGCCCGGACGGGTGCCGGACGGGAGGGAGTTGGCGCTGCTGACCGGGCATCGGGTGCGGGCGGTGGCGATGGACGCGCCGGGCACGGGGTACGCGGTGACGGGACCGGACGGCCAGCGGCTGCTGTACCTGCCGCCGGGCGCGGCACCGGCGGGGATCGAGGAGCGGTCCACCGAGCCGTACGACATGGTCCTCGCCGATGTCGTGGGGCGGCCGGACGCGCTGGCCCGGCTGCGGGCGGTGGGGGCCGTGGGCCCGGCGACCGACGTGGTCGCCGTGCATCTCGACCACGACGTGCCGCCGGGCGCCGAACTCGGCCGCCGGCTGGCGGCCGCGGGAGCGCGGGCCGTCCCGGACGGTACGACGCTGACCGTGGGCGTCTACGAGGACGTACCGGACGTGCCGCGCCGCACCCTCGTGCTGGGCGGGGCGCGCTCGGGGAAGTCGGTGGAGGCCGAGCGGCGCCTGGAGTCGTTCCCGGACGTGCTGTACGTGGCGACGGGCGGCGTGCGGGGCGGGGACAGCGAGTGGGCGGCCCGTGTCACCACTCACCGTGAGCGGCGGCCCGGCTCCTGGCGCACCGTCGAGACCTGCGATCTCGTGCCGTTGCTGAAGGGCGACGGAACGCCCCTGCTGATCGACTGTCTGTCGCTGTGGCTGACGGACGTGATGGACTCCGTCGGCGCCTGGGACGACGCCGAGTGGGCCGGCGGCGGTGAGCGGGCGCTGCGGGCGCGGACGCGGGAACTGACCGAGGCTCTGCGCGAGACCCGCCGTACGGTCGTCGCGGTGTCGAACGAGGTGGGCTCGGGGATCGTGCCCGCGACGGCGTCCGGGCGCCGCTACCGGGACGAGCTCGGGCGCCTGAACGCGGCGTTCGCGGGCGAGTGCGAGCACGTGCTGCTGGTGGTGGCGGGGCAGGCGCTTTCGCTACGCGGATGAGGCCGCGCGGATCTTCGCCGGTCTGCGCACGATGATCCGGTACGCGTTCGAGAAGCGGGTGCGGCTCAGCAGCGGGGCGAGGCCGACATCCAGGGCCGAGGCCGCCGCCAGGAGGGGCGCGCAGGCCCGGGTCAGCGTCGACCGGGCGCGCCGGCGGACCAGCGCCAGACAGAGGGCGCCGGTCAGGTCGTAGGGGACATGGGGGGCGGCCCGGTCCGTGGCGACGACCGTGCAGCCCCGCGTCCGCAGTTCCCGCTCCAGGTTCGCGAGCGGCATCAGGTGCAGGTGGCGCGGCTGGTCGTACGCCACCCACCAGCTGCCGAGCAACGTGGCGAACGCGCAGGCGGGGTCCGGGACTTCGACGAGGAGATGGCCGCCGGGGCGGAGCACGTCGAGGGCGGCGCGCAGTTCGGCGCGGGGGTCGGGGGTGTGCTCCAGGTGGTGGAACATGCTGACCACGTCGTAGCGGCCGCGCAGCCGTCCGGCGATCTCCGGGTCGGTGAGCAGTCCCTGGTGCGCCTCCTCGATCCGCCCGGCGGCACGGGCCCGCTGCACGCGCGCTGTGGCGTCGAGCCCGTCGAAGGAGGTGTACGCGTGCACCTCCCTCGCGGTCTCCGGGAAGTGCCCGTGACCGGTGCCGACGTCGAGCCAGCTCTCGGGCTCGGGGTACGGGAGCATGGCGCGGGCGGCGGCCTGGTGGCGCCGCCGGATGCCGCGGGCGCCGAGGGCGCGTTCGACGGAGGGGTCGGGGCGGCCGCGGGTGTCCCGGGCGGCCATCGCCTGGGCCGTGATCCGGGGGTTCTGGAAGGCGTGGCCGCACTCCCGGCACTCGTCGACCACGAACGGGCCCGGCGTGCGGCGTGCCGGGTCGGGCGTGCGGACGCGGGTGCGCAACCGCCGTGCACCGCACCAGGGGCAGTCGTCTCGGCGCGGTTCGTGGAACGGCCCGGGGGGCGGCTCGTGTGGTGGCTCGTGTGACCGCTCGTGTGACTGCTCGTGGGACGACATCGCGGCTCCTGCGTCGATCGAGCGACATCTCAGCTGTGCGACATTCCGGATTCCGGAAGAAGACATTCGGGACATCAGACATTCAAGACAAAGGGAACGTATGGGATCGGCATCCCGGGTGCAATGACGTGGTGACGATGTGGCGCCGTCGTGTTCGATCGCTGCCGGTACTGTTCGGCGAATGAGCTCGCTTAATCTCGACGACTTCACCGATCTGATCGAGCGCCCCGACGGCGGGGTGCGCCGCGACGCCGAGGCGCGGCGGGAACGGCAGATCGTGCCGCCCGGAGCGCTGGGGCGCCTCGACGACCTGGGCGAGTGGCTGGCGGCGGCGCAGTCCTCCGTTCCGGTGCGGCCGGTCACCCGGCCGCGTGTGGTGCTGTTCGCGGGTGACCACGGGGTCGCCGGACTCGACGTCTCCGCGCGGCCCGCGGGCACGGCGCACGAGCTGGTGCGGGCGGTGCTCGACGGGGCGAGTCCGGTGTCGGTGCTGGCCCGGCGGCTCGACGTGCCGGTGCGGGTGGTGGACATGGCGCTCGACTGCGCGCCGGAGGAGCTGCCGGACGAGGTCGTACGGCACCGGGTGCGGCGCGGGTCCGGGCGGATCGACGTCGAGGACGCGCTGACCCTGGAGGAGGCCGAGGCGGCCTTCCTGGCGGGGGTCGCGGTCGCGGACGAGGAGGCCGACTCCGGTACGGATCTGGTGGTGCTCGGCGATGTGAGCGTCGGGGGGACCACGCCGGCGGCGGTGCTGGTCGCGGCGCTGTGCGGCACGGACGCGTCGGTCGTCACCGGGCGGGGTGGCCGGGCGATCGACGACCTGGCGTGGATGCGCAAGTGCGCGGCCGTGCGGGACGCGCTGCGGCGGGCCCGGCCGGTGCTCGGGGACCAGTTGCAGTTGCTGGCGGCGGTGGGCGGTGCCGACCTGGCCGCGATGACGGGCTTCCTGCTCCAGAGCGCCGTGCGCAAGACCCCGGTGATCCTGGACGGCGTCGTGTCGGCCGCGTGCGCGCTCGTCGGCCAGCGGGTCGCGTTCCGGGCGCCCGACTGGTGGCTGGCCGGCCAGAACAGCGGCGAGCCGGCCCAGGCGAAGGCCCTCGACCGCATGGCCATCGAGCCCCTCCTCGACCACGGAGTGGCCGTCGGCGAGGGCGCGGGCGCGCTCTTGGCCCTGCCGTTGGTCCAGGCGGCGGCGGCCTTGGCGGCGGAGCTGCCGGAACGCTCCGCGGAGCCGGAGGGGTCGGCGGAGCCGGAGAAGTCGACGGAGCCGGAGAAGTCGGTAGAGGAGGAGTAACCGCGACGGCTGTCCGGCCGGGGGCGTTTGGGCGGCTTTCCAGCCGTTGTGGCTCGGGCGCCTGCCGTTTCGTCGTGGGTCGGGGGCGCGCCGGGAGGTCTCCGTCCTCGGTCCGGCGGTGAGGTGGGTGTGCGAGGTTCTCGGCGGCGGACGCCGGCCGCTGCGGGCGGACACCTCCCGGCACACCCCCTCACGTGCGTACGCGACCGCGGGTACGTGGGGGCGGGCGTTGCCTTCGGCGCGTTGCGGCGTCGGGTGCGGCGGGGCTTTCAAGGGGCGCGGGGAACTGCGCGACCAGCCACCAACGCGCCCGCAGCCGCCAACAAACAGAACCCGGCAGACGGTGGGTAGGGGTGCGCTGTGCCGGCGGTACGTGGCGTCGAGGGGTGCGCGCGCTTTTCAAGGGGCGCGGGGAACTGCGCGACCAGCCACCAACGCGCCCGCAGCCGCCAACAAACAGAACCCGGCAGACGGCGGGTAGGGGTGCGCTGTGCCGGCGGTACGTGGCGTCGAGGGGTGCGCGCGCTTTTCAGGGGCGCGGGGAACTGCGCGACCAGCCACGACCAACCCGCAGCCGTCCACCGGCAGGAACCCGGCAGGAATCCGGCAGACGAGAACGCACCCGCCTCCCGGAGGGAGAGAGGCGGATCACCTCGGGCTCGCTCAACTTCCCCGTGTCCCGTCCGGTCTTCGAAAGCGGCACCCATCGACTGGATGAGTGCCCGCACGGGGACGGAGGACTGGCACATGAGGGTCCGCGACGGGGTCGTCCGACTGTTCCGAGCCGAGTGGGGACGGCTGTACGACACGGTGCGCCCGGTGGTCGTACGGAAGCGCTGGAGATCCGTACCGCTGGCCCTCACCGCGGTGACCCTCACCGCGCTCCTGCACTTCGCGCACGGCCGGCCGTGGGGCCACGGCTTCGTGGAGGGGATCGGAGCCGTACGCGCCGAGGATCCCCTCTGGCTCGCCCTGCTGCGCACCCCGTTCTCCCTGTTCGTACCGGCCCTGGACCTGCCGGTGTGGGGCGGGCTCCTGCAGATCCTGGTCGTGTTCGGGATCGCGGAGATCTGCCTGGGCCGCCGCCGGACGCTCGCCGTCGCGTACGTCGCCACGCTGGCCGGCACGCTGTACGCGCGTGTGGGCGTCGCGCTGGGCCCGGACGTCCTGTTCGGGTTGCCCGCGTCGGACGGGCGGGTCGTGGACACCGGGCCGTCGGCCGCCGTGGTGGGGCTCGCCGTGTTCGTGGGCCGGCGCTACGGCGCGCACGCCACGACGGCGGGCGTGGTCGTGGCGATGGTCGTCGAGGTACTGCTGAAGGAGAACCTGGCGGGCAAGGAGCACCTGGCGGCGATCGCGGCGGTGCTGGCGGTGTGCGCGGTCTCCGAGTGGCGTCAGCGGCGGTCGGCGGTGTGGGTGGAGTCCACCGCGGGTGCGTCGGGGGCACCGCCGATCCAGTCCTGAAACTTGCGGCCCAGCACCACCCAGCGGCGGTCGTGATGGTAGGCGCGCAGCTGGGACTTGGCGCGGGTGCGCGGGCGGCCGCGGTAGAAGCGCTTGGCCCACGGGGAGCCGGGGCGGGCCACCCGGAGCGCGCCGATGACGGCGATGAAGGGCACGATCACGCCGAAGATCGCGAGGCGGGCCTTGCCCTTGCTGAGGGCGAGCAGCGCGAAGAGGAAGTTGAGCGCGACGGTGAGGACCGCCCCGCCCCGGCCGGCCATTTCGTCGTCGCTGAGGTTGTTGACCCCGAACGGCAGGAACCCGAGGAGCACCAGGCCGACGAGCGCCGCCGTCAGCACCACCATCTCGACGCTCTTGCGGCCCTGTTCGCTCCAGTACACGTCGTCGAGGTGGAGGATCAGCGCGAACTCGTCCAGCACCAGGCCCACCCCCACCCCGAACAACACGGCACACAGGGCGGCGCCGAACCCGTTCCGGCCGCTGGCCACCGCGCCGAAGCCGCCGCTGATCGTCAGCAGGACCCCGGGGACCACGTGGTGGATGTGCACGCCACCGGAGTCGATGTTGCGGAACGGCCCCTTGCCCGCGCGGATCATGCGGGTGATGACCCGGGTGATCACGAACGTCAGCACGAAGGAGGTGAGGGCGAGCAGGAGGGGCAGCTTGCCTGGCTCGATGATGTTCCGCTGCAACCAGTGACCCATATGGGCACTTTAGCCAGATTTCAGCCCCTGCCTGTCCAGCGGCCCGCTCTTCCCGGCCCCGAGGCCGCCGGATACTCTGCGCCGGTGTCCACGCCGGTCTCCAAGAACTCCCTCCCCGACGGCCTCCGCTTCGCCTTCGGCACCCTGACCGTGCTGCCCGTGACGGTGGCCCGCTGGGACCGTGACGCCGCGCGCGCCGGGATGCTGTGTGCCCCGGTCGCCGGCCTGGTCGTCGGGCTCGCCTCCGCCGTCCTCGGCCTGCTGCTGCTCCTGCTCGGCGCGGGCCCCCTGCTCGCGGCCGTGGCCACCGCCGCCGTACCCGCCGCCCTGACCCGGGGCCTGCACCTCGACGGCCTCGCCGACACGGCCGACGGGCTCGGCAGCGGCAAGCCCGCCGAGGACGCGTTGCGGATCATGAAGCAGTCGGACATCGGCCCGTTCGGCGTGATCACCCTGGTCTTCGTCCTGCTCGCCCAGGTCGCCGCGCTCACCGAGGCGTACGGGGAGTCCTGGGGCCATGGCGCCCTCGCCGCGGTCGTTTCGGCGACCGCGGCCCGGCTCGCCCTGACCCTGGCCGCGCGCACGGGCGTGCCGCCGGCCCGGCCCGAGGGGCTGGGGGCGGCGGTCGCGGGCACGGTGCCCGTGCGGGACGCGCTGCTCGTGGCGGGACTGGTCGTGTGTGTCGCGGCCGGTGTGAGCACGCTCCTCGTGCCGTACGCCGCCGTCCTGCGTACGGTCCTCGCGGTCGTCCTCGCCTGTGCCGCCGCCGAGGCGCTGCTGGGGCACTGCACGCGCCGCTTCGGCGGGGTGACCGGCGATGTGTTCGGCGCGCTGGCGGAGACGGCGGCCACGGCGGCGCTGGTCGTGCTCACCCTCGGCTGACGGCTCTCAGCAGGCCCGCCGCCACACCCCCAACTCGTACTTCTTGAGCATCGAGCTCAGCCGCAGCCGCCGGGCCTCAGGGCAGAAGTCGCTGGTGGTGAGCTCGTACTCGACGTGGAAGACGGCCTTGTCCGCCTTGATGAAGGGCTTCATGTCCTTGCATTCCTCGTACTGGGCGCACTGTTCGTTGACCGCGAAGTCGAAGTCGCCGACGAGCTGGGGGATCTGGTCGAGGTCGTTCTTCAGGCCCACGGCCATGCCGCGTTCGTGGGCGAGGCGGGCTATGAGGCGGTTGTAGCGGAGCTGGTCGGCGGCCGTCAGGTCGAAGCCCGTGCGGTTCTTGTAGCCGTCCATGTTGTCCGGTTCCACCGCGTCGAAGCCCTTCTCCTCGCACATGTCGAGGCGGTCCGCCATGAGGGGTTCCAGGACGTCGGTGCGGCGGATGTCGAGCCAGCGCTCGCCCTCCCAGCCGTTGCCCCGGCCGAGGACGGACTTGGGGAAGTCGTCCGCGTCCGGGCGGAAGTCCTCCCACGCTCCCGTCGACAGGTAGCAGATGACCTTGCGGCCGTCGTCGTGGAGTTCGTCGACCGTGCCGGCCGGGTGGTCGAAGCCGTCGATGTCGTAGACGGGTACGTCGACGGAGGTGTCCAGGCGCCCGCTGAGCTGCCACTGCCAGGCGGTGCCGGGGCGGGGCCGCCACCGGTCCGTGTCTCCACCGCCCTCCGGCTGGTCGTCGGAGGCGGTCGTACAGGCCGTGAGCAGCACAAGCAGGGCGCACAGGACGAGCGGGCGTTTCACCGGGCGGGCTCCAAGGAGTACGGAAGGGTTCCCCAAGGATGATCTCCTGTGCCCGGCACGGCACAGTGCACGGAGGCCCCCCGCTCGCGGGCGAGTTCGCCGACCCCGGCGCCGGGCGGCACCCCGTACACGAGGTGGCACTGCCGTGGCCCGCCGCCCGTCCGGGGCGGCGGCCGCAGCCCCCGGTACGTCTCCCAGGTGCCCTCGAAGGTGACGAGCACGTCGGCGATGCGGGCGTACACGGGATGCGGCTGTGTGCCGTGGTTGAGGGCGAGGGTGCGGCAGCCCCCGCCCCACGCGGCCGAGGCGAGCCGCCGGTAGTAGTCGAACTGCTCGGGCCCGGCGGCCACTTGGTCCAGGAACGCGCCGTCCGCGCCGTACCAGGAGCGGTGCCGGGTGAGGTCCCGGACGACGGCGGCGACGGGGCGGCGGCCGTACGCGGTGTCGGTGTAGCCGAGGACGCGGACGCCCGCGTCCCGCAGCCGGGCCGCGACCTCGGCGAACGCCGGGTCGCGGTGTTCGCCGGAGCCGCTGGCCGGGTTCAGGACGACGCCGTACAGCCGGGGCGCGGCCGCGACGATGGCGTCCCATTCGGCGGGGCGTAAGGACGGGTGCTCGTAGTAGGGCACGAGAAGGGTGCGCGCCGGAGGGTGCGGGGGCCTTCCCGTCGCCGTTTCGGTGGGTGTTCTCATCGGTGTGCGGTCACCCTTCCCAGAGTCGTGCAGACGAGGGCCGCCTGGGCGCCGGCCGCCGTGCCGTACACGGCCAGGCCGATCCAGTGGAGGCCGCCCGCGCCGGTCGCCAGGGCCGTGGCCTGGGCGAACGCGGCGGCGCAGCACACCACGGTGGCGCCGGTCACCTCGCCGAACGACTGGAGCAGCAGACCCGTCCAGAGCACCACGCCCAGCAGGAGCAGCCCGGCGAGACGGACGCCGCCGGGCCCCGGTGCGTCCGGCCACAGGGTGGAGGTGGCGTGGGTGAGGACCAGCAGGGCGGCCAGGTAGGCGGCGAGGCACTCGACCAGGGTGAGGGCGGTGCCGCGCCGGAAGGCCCGCGCGGTGCTGCTGGAGCGCAGTCCGGCGAGGCTGCCGCTGCGGAACCGGTGGAGCAGCCATTCGGCGGGTCCCATGCTCAGCGTGAGCGCCACGGCGGCGGGCGCGGCGACCGCGCTGTGCTCGTCGCCGCTGATCACGTCCGCGAGCGCCGCGTACAGCACGAGGACACCGCTGCCGAGCCCGAAGAGGGCGTACGGGAGGGAGCCGGCGAGCCGGGGTCCGGCGGGTTTCTCCGGGGTGGCTCCGCGGGCGCCGAGAGGCAGCAGGCCGACGAGGCCCGCTCGCCGGCTCCCGTCGCCCGACTCACGTACGACGCCGGCTACTTCCCGTACGGCCAGCAACGCCACCGCGGCCAGGGAGCCCATCAGCAGCACCAGCCGGAACCAGGCGGGCACCGGCCGGGCCAGGGCGAGCACCGCGCCCGCCGCCATCGGCAGCAGGGCGGCGAGCAGGGCCCGTTCGCGGCCCAGCACCAGCAGGACGGTCGCGGCGCCCAGATAGCAGGACTGCCCGGCGGCGAAGGCGGCCGTGCCCGGCTCCCCGCGTCCCGCCACGGCGAGTGCCACCAGGGAGCCGAGCAGTGCGCCGAGCGGGGCTCCGACCAGCAGGGAGCGGCGGGCCGCGGACCGGTCGCCCAGCCCCAGCCAGGAGTACGCCCGGTGGGCGAGGCCCTGGTTCCAGGCCCAGCCGGACAGGGCCCCGGCGAGCAGCGGGACCGTACCGGCCGGGAGGCCCGGCCCGTCGTGCGGGCCGGCGAGGAGGGGCGCCCCCAGCACGTACCCGAGACCCGGCAGGGCGAAGACGACGCCCCGCAGCAGGCAGCCCAGCAGGCCGGTCCGCCAGGGATCGTGCGCCGGGCCGTCGGGTTCGGGGTAGCGGCGCTCGACGCGTTCGTACAGTTCCTCGGCGAGCGCGAAGGAGTCGCGGTAGCCGTAGCGCTCGCGGATCTGGTCGTCCGAGAGTCCGTCGGACTCCAGGAGCGCGGCTATCTCGTCCGGGTGCACGGCGGCCGCCGTGAAGTCACTGAGCCGCTCGGTGAGTTCGTCGACCGGATCGGGCCGGGCCCAGCGGGGCGACCGGTGGCGCCGGCGCGGGATGCCGGGCAGGGAGTCGCGCCGGACTCCGGGCCGCAGCCAGAGGGATTCGCTCACCAGCCGGTCCCGTTCGTCGCCACGGTCTGGTACCAGGGGTCGCGCAGTTCGAGGGTCCAGTCGGCGACGGTCTCCACGGCCGGCTCGTACGCCTCGGCCCGGCCCGCGAGCTCCAGGTAGACCGCCCGGAAGGCGTCGACGGAACGGCGCAGCGTGAAGCGGTCGATGACCCTCTGACGGGACAACTCGCCCAGCTTCAGACGTCGTTCGTCGTCGCGGAGCAGCGTGAGCGCCGCCGCGGCCATCTTCTCCGGCTCCCTCGGGGGGACGACGATTCCGGTGTCCCCGACCGCCTCGCTGACCCCGCCGACGTCCGTCGACACCGTCGTGCGGCCGCAGGACATGGCCTCGATGATCGAGAACGGGAAGCCCTCGGAGATGGACGACAGCATCACGACATGGCCCGCCGCGTACGCGCGCCACACCTCGCTGATGCGGCCCTCGAAGGTCAGCCCGTCGGTGACGCCCAGTTCGGCGGCCAGCTTCTCGAGCCGGGTCCGGTAGGCCTCGCCGCCCGGCGGCACGGGGCCGAAGAGGCGCAGCCTGGTCGCGGGGATCTCCGCGCGGACCATGGCGTACGCGCGGATCAGGGTCTCCAGGTCCTTGATGGGGTCGACGCGGCCGCACCAGGTGAGGGTCGGCACCTCGGGCTCGGGTCCGGCGTGCGGGAAGGCGTGCGGGTCGACGCCGTTGTAGACCGTGCGGATCTTGTCGCCGTCGGCGCCGCCGCGCTCCTCCCAGCGGCGGTTGTACTGGTTGCACGGCGTGATGAGGTCGGCCTCCCGGTAGCCGAGGGAGTTCAGCTCGCGGTAGAAGCCGAGCAGACACGCCTTCACGGGCCAGCGCTGAGCTTCGCACTTGTAGCCGAGGTAGCGCTCGCGCAGGTAGATGCCGTGTTCGGTCAGCAGGAAGGGCACGCCGTCGAGGCGGTGCGCGACCAGCGCGGGCAGGGTCGCCAGGCCGTTGCTGACGGCGTGCGCCACCGACTCCTCGGGGATGCGCGTGCCGAGCGGACGCAGCGCGTGCTCCAGCAGGTCGGTCGCGAGGAGCGCGTCGTGGACCGTGGGCCGGGCCTCCGCCGTCGGCAGGTGCGGCAGGGTCCAGATCCACATCAGGGAGCGCAGCGCCGACTCGGTGCGCAGGGCCGCCGACAGGTGTCCGGCGCGGGCGAGCCCGGCCAGTTCGAAGAGGGCGTCGCCGAAGTCGACTCGCGCCTCGGGGTCGAGGAAGGAGAGCAGGAAGCGCTCGTAGGCGTCGGTGAAGCGGCGCCGGGACCTGCCGTGGGGCGCCCTCCCGCGCCCGGGCCTCGGCCCCCAGGTGGGTACGGAGGTATGTCGGCGGACGTTGGGCGGCAGCTCCCAGGTCACGGGTTCGCGACCGCTGCCGGTGAGCGAGACGAGGTGGAAGTCCACCTCCGGCATGCCCTTGACGAGTTGGTCGCACCAGGTGCTGACCCCGCCGTGGACGTGCGGGTACGTGCCTTCGGTGAGCATGGTGACGTGACGTCCGGTACGCATGCGCTGCGCTGCTCCCCCCTGTTGTGCGGATGATGTCTGGGGAACTGCATGCCGGGCCCCGACTGAGGGTCCTTGGTGGCTGGTCGCGCAGTTCCCCGCGCCCTTTCGGGGGCGCTTCCCTACGGCAGCTTCAGCGTCAGTGCCGACTGCGGCGAAGCCGGCGTGGTCCAGGCCGAGCGCCTGCCCGCGTACGGTGTGCCGAAGGCTGTCGTGCCGGTCACGAGTTGCTGTCTGGTTCCTTCCGGTGCGGTCACCGGGATGCTGGTCCCGGTGGGGGCGGTCACGGTGACGGTGGTGCCGACGCGGTACGCCGAGACGCGGCCGGCCGAGACGGCCTGCTGCCAGGCGGCGCGGCGCTGGAGTTCGGTGCCGATGGCGCTCTGGCGAAGGTTCTCCAGCGGGGTGTTGTCGGCGAAGAGTGCCTTGTAGTCGCTCAGCACCTTCTCCATGACCGGGTACAGCAAGCGGTCCTCGGCGAGGTTGGACTGGTGGGCGTAGTGCGGACGCGGGTCGCCCGCGATGGCGTGACCCAGGTCGGTACGGGCCTCCCGCGGGACGATGTACTCGTCGTAGCCGGTGGCCGTGTCCAGCGGCCGGGAGAGGCAGGTGGAGGACGCGTTGCCCTCGCAGTCGCCACTGCCACCGTCGGCCGCGGAGGCGTGGATCCAGTTGTACTCGTCGGCCATCTCGGCCTTGGTGCCCGTGTTGTAGTACACGTTCATCGGATGACGCGGGACGGTCAACGCCTTGCCGACCGCGCGCTGTTCGGGCTCACGCGAGTTGTCGGACGCGATCCACTGGACGCCGTTGTCGGAGAGCGCGCCGGCCAGGTTCGGGTTGTCGTTCGGCTGCTGCGGCAGCGTCCTGAGGCCCGAGTGCTCGCCGGTGACCAGTTCGGTGCGGTCGATGGGCAGGCCCTTGGCGGCGGCCCAGTTGTTGTTGTCGCGGATCTGCGCGGAGATGTCGGCGCGGCTCATGTACCGCGTCGAGCCGTCGGTGTTCTTCGCGCAGCTCCACGGCACAGTGGAGGTGTCCTGCACGCAGCCGAGGAACGGGTGGGTGTAGGTGTGGTTGATCCAGCGGTACCTGGCCTTGTCGGCGAGCAGCCGGCCGGCCATGGCGTCGGTGCCGCCGTTCTCGGTCTTCCACTGCTCCCCGGCGCCGGCGTTGTACACCATGTCCATGGTGAAGCCGTGCTCCTGCTGCCACTGGGCGGCGTAGGCCGCGTCGGCCTCCGTCATCCTGATCGGCGTGCCGTCGCCATCACCGCCGCCCACGCAGTCGATGTCGCCCGGCGTGCAGTTGCGCTCGCCGTCCCAGCGGGCGTCGGGCGCGAACACGTCGTCGACGTGGACGGCGAAGTAGTTGCGGGCCCGGCCCAGGTGGATGCCCTGGGTGAGCCACTCCACGATGCCCCGGGCCAGGAGCCGGAACTGCTGCTGGTTCTGGTTGTAGGCGAAGGTGACGACGAGTTCGCGGCGCCCGTCGTGGGCGTACTCCCCGACGAGGCTGCCGCGGCCGGAGCCGGCGGGCACAGGGATGTCGATGTAGCTGGTGAAGCCCTCGCGGGGCCTCGCCACGTACCCGTAACTCTCCTGGACGGAGGGCGAGTTGTCCTCGAAGGCGAAGGCCCCGTCGAGGTAGCCGAAGAAGCCCGCCTTCCCGGCGGCGGTGACCGTGGCCTCACGGCCGTCCAGGGCGCCGGTCCAGCCGCCCTCGCTGGTGTAGTCGAGGCCGACGCCCGGGTGGGCCCAGGTGTAGGCGTCCACCTGCGGGATGCCGTACGTCCGCTCGTACGTCTCCAGGGCGGTCCGCTCCGCCGAGTCCGCGGCGAACGGGCTCTCGTTGGGCAGGACCACGCCCTGGTACCTGGCGCGCGGGGTGGAGCCCGTCGTGTCGCTCAGGAAGCCGGCGTCGATGGCCGGGCGGTCCGCGTCGGCGAGGCCGACGCGGGTGTACGGGACGCCGGTGCTCCTCAGTTCGGCGATGACGGCCTGGACGGGGCTTCCTCCGTCGTCCACGACCAGTACCCTCAGATCGACGCGCGGCTCGCCGACCGCGGACGCGCCGGGTGCTCCTGTCCCCAGCGCCAGCAGACCCGCGGCCGCCGTGACGGCGACCGTCCTTCTCCTTCTGCTCGTTGTGCGCGCGGCATGCGCCATGGGTCGTCCCCTCCCCCAAGAGGATCCCCCGCCATGATCGAGACGAGGGGGATCCGTGGAAATGATGCAAAGCGGTGAGCGGCTCGCTCACCGGAACCCGATGAGTGTGACTCAGCTCACCGGGACTGGGGGGACAGAAGTGGTCACGACTCCACACGCAGGTGAACGCCCGTAGAGATGATCGAAAACCCCTCGGTGACGGGTTCGCCCGGCGGCCCTGAACATCACCTTCCGCCCTCCCTCCACCCAGGGGCCCGGCGAGTGCACCTGCAACGCGGGAAACACCGGAGGGAAAGGGCGGCCACGGTCCGGGCCATGGGGATCCCCCTATGCGCAAGCCATGGGGATGTCCCTGTGCGGGCGGAGCCAGGAGCTCGTGGAGGCTGGAGCCCCAGGTCCGACGGGCCGAACGGGGCTAGGGTCCTTCTGATGGATCTGCGTGGAGGAGGGAGCGGCGCCGCGGTGCACGCATGGGGCGTCGCGACGCCGCGGAGATCCGTCGGAAGGGGCCTAGGCTCGTTGTCGGCACTCCCGGTCGAGCCGTGGGGCGCCGCGCCACGGATCCCCGGCCGCGCCGGGGCTGCCGCGTACCGCGGTCCCCCAGTCGGCCGGGGCTGCCGCGCACCGCGGACCCAGGGGCTGCCCCAGGGCCGGTCGACCCATCCGTTCGGCCACTGACACTCAACTGGAAGCGAGATTTCACCACCGTGACTGCTCTCACTCTCAGCACCGCCGCCGCGCCCGGCCTCCGCGCCGACGCCATCGTGGTCGGTGTCGCGAAGGGCGCCAAGGCCCCGGTCGTCGCGCCGGGCGCCGAGGCCGTGGACAAGGCGTACGACGGCAAGCTGGCGGTCGTCCTGGAAACCCTCGGTGCCTCGGGCGCCGAGGGCGAGGTGACGAAGCTGCCCGCGCCGTCCGGCTTCAAGGCGCCGCTCGTGGTGGCGGTGGGCCTGGGAGCCGAACCCCAGAAGGACGCGACCTTCGAGGCCGAGGCGCTGCGCCGCGCCGCAGGTGCCGCCGCCCGCGCCCTGGCCGGTTCGAAGAAGGCGGCGTTCGCGCTGCCCATCGCGGACGCCGGTGACGTCGCCGCCGTCGCCGAGGGCGCGCTGCTCGGCGCGTACTCGTTCGACGTGTACAAGGAGAACGCGTCGGCGAACAACGCCTCCAAGGCGAAGAAGGGCAAGGCGCCCCTCGCCGAGGTCGCCCTGCTCGGTGCCAAGCCCCGCGACCGCGACCACAAGGCCGCCGTGGAGCGGGCCACCGCCGTGACCGAGGAGCTCAACCGCGCCCGCGACCTGATCAACACCCCGCCGAACGACCTGAACCCGGCGGCTTTCGCCGCCCTCGCCCAGGCCGCGGCCAAGGAGCACGGCATCAAGGTGCAGGTGCTCGACGAGAAGGCGCTGGAGAAGGGCGGCTACGGCGGCATCCTCGGCGTGGGTGCCGGGTCGGCGTCGGCACCCCGTCTGGTGAAGCTGTCGTACACCTCCTCCAAGGCGAAGAAGCACCTCGCGTACATCGGCAAGGGCATCACCTACGACTCGGGCGGCATCTCGCTGAAGCCCGCCGGGCACAACGAGACGATGAAGTGCGACATGAGCGGTGCCGCCGCCGTGTTCGCCGCCGTCGTCGCCGCCGCGCGCCTCGGCCTGGAGGTCAACGTCACCGGCTGGCTCGCCCTCGCCGAGAACATGCCGTCCGGCTCCGCCACCCGCCCGGGTGACGTGCTGCGCATGTACAGCGGCAAGACCGTAGAGGTCCTCAACACCGACGCCGAGGGCCGGCTGGTGCTCGCGGACGCGCTCGCCAAGGCCTCCGAGGACAAGCCGGACGCGATCGTGGACGTGGCCACGCTGACGGGCGCGATGATGCTGGCGCTCGGCAACCGCACGTTCGGGATCATGGCGAACGACGACGCGTTCCGCTCCGCGGTGCACGAGGCCGCCGAGGAGGTCGGCGAGGGCGCCTGGCCCATGCCGCTGCCGGACCACCTGCGCAAGGGGATGGACTCCCCCACGGCCGACATCGCGAACATGGGTGAGCGGTACGGCGGCGGGCTGGTCGCCGGTCTGTTCCTGAAGGAGTTCGTGGGCGAGGGGATCACCTGGGCCCACCTCGACATCGCGGGGCCGGCGTTCAACGAGGGCGGGCCGTTCGGTTACACGCCCAAGGGCGGGACGGGCAGCGCGGTGCGGACGCTGGTGCGGGTTGCCGAGCTCGCGGCTTCGGGGGATCTGGGCTGAGGTTTCCAGGGCGGCGCGGGCTCACTTGCGGGCGGGCTCCGGCGCCCACGAGCTCGGTTCTTTCTGTGTGAGGGCGACTGCGGGTCGTATGTGGCTTGTCGCGCCCACGCGGCGGAGCCGCAAACGACACAGCCCCGCGCCCCTTGCGGGGCGCCCCTGTCGGGGCGCCCCGTACGTGTGGTGTCTCACACCGCAGCCCCGCGTCCCGGACGCCACTGACAAGTGCGAAGATGGGGCACGGCAGGACAGGGCCCCACCCCAGGGCCGAAGAAGAGCGGCCGGACACCAGCCGCCGACCGGTCACCGTAGACCGTCGCACGGCGCACATGCATGGAGGACGTGACGTGGCGAACGACGCCAGCACCGTTTTCGACCTAGTGATCCTCGGCGGTGGTAGTGGCGGTTACGCCGCGGCCCTGCGCGGGGCGCAGCTGGGCCTGGACGTCGCCCTGATCGAGAAGGACAAGGTCGGCGGTACCTGCCTGCACCGGGGTTGCATCCCCACCAAGGCCCTGCTGCACGCGGGCGAGATCGCCGACCAGGCCCGCGAGAGCGAGCAGTTCGGCGTGAAGGCCTCGTTCGAGGGCATCGACATCGCCGGGGTCCACAAGTACAAGGACGGTGTCATCTCCGGCCTGTACAAGGGTCTGCAGGGTCTGGTCGCCTCCCGGAAGGTGACGTACATCGAGGGCGAGGGCCGTCTGTCCTCCCCGACCTCCGTCGACGTCAACGGCCAGCGCGTTCAGGGCCGCCACGTGCTCCTCGCGACCGGCTCCGTGCCGAAGTCGCTGCCGGGCCTGGAGATCGACGGCAACCGCGTCATCTCCTCCGACCACGCCCTCGTCCTGGACCGCGTGCCCAAGTCCGCGATCATCCTGGGCGGCGGCGTCATCGGCGTCGAGTTCGCCTCCGCGTGGAAGTCCTTCGGCGCGGACGTCACCGTCATCGAGGGCCTCAAGCACCTCGTCCCGGTCGAGGACGAGAACTCCTCCAAGCTTCTCGAGCGCGCGTTCCGCAAGCGCGGCATCAAGTTCAACCTGGGCACGTTCTTCTCGAAGGCCGAGTACACCGCCGACGGCGTCAAGGTCACCCTGGCCGACGGCAAGGAGTTCGAGGCCGAGGTCCTGCTGGTCGCGGTGGGCCGCGGTCCCGTCTCCGCCGGTCTCGGTTACGAGGAGCAGGGCGTCGCGATGGACCGCGGCTACGTCCTGGTCGACGAGTACATGCGGACGAACGTCCCCACCATCTCCGCCGTCGGTGACCTGGTCCCGACGCTCCAGCTCGCGCACGTCGGCTTCGCCGAGGGCATCCTGGTGGCGGAGCGCCTGGCCGGTCTGAAGACCGTTCCGATCGACTACGACGGTGTCCCCCGCGTGACGTACTGCCACCCGGAGGTCGCCTCCGTGGGCATCACCGAGGCCAAGGCCAAGGAGATCTACGGCGCGGACAAGGTCGTCGCTCTGAAGTACAACCTCGCGGGCAACGGCAAGAGCAAGATCCTGAACACCTCGGGCGAGATCAAGCTCGTCCAGGTCAAGGACGGTGCCGTGGTCGGCGTCCACATGGTCGGCGACCGCATGGGCGAGCAGGTCGGCGAGGCCCAGCTGATCTACAACTGGGAGGCGCTGCCGGCCGAGGTCGCCCAGCTCGTCCACGCCCACCCGACGCAGAACGAGGCGCTCGGCGAGGCCCACCTGGCCCTCGCGGGCAAGCCCCTTCACTCCCACGACTGACACCTTCAGTCTTCGGGCGCGACGACACAGACTTCCGCAATTCGTAAGGAGCAACCGAAACCATGGCGGTTTCCGTAACCCTTCCGGCGCTCGGTGAGAGCGTCACCGAGGGCACTGTCACCCGCTGGCTGAAGGCCGAGGGCGAGCGCGTCGAGGCCGACGAGCCGCTGCTGGAGGTGTCCACCGACAAGGTCGACACCGAGATCCCCTCGCCCGCCGCCGGTGTGCTGGCGTCCATCAAGGTCGCCGAGGACGAGACGGTCGAGGTCGGTGCCGAGCTGGCCGTCATCGACGACGGCACGGGCGCGCCCGCTGCCGCCCCTGCCCCCGCCGCGGAGCCCGCGCCGGCCCCGGCCGCCGAGCCCGCCCCGGCTCCGGCGGCCGCTGCGGAGCCGGCCCCGCAGGCCGTTCCGTCCACCGAGGCCGCAGCCCCGGCCCCGGCTCCCACCGCCGAGGCCGCCACGGGCGGCGCTTCCGCCGAGGGCACCGACGTGGTCCTGCCCGCACTCGGTGAGTCCGTCACCGAGGGCACCGTCACCCGCTGGCTGAAGTCGGTCGGCGACTCCGTCGAGGCCGACGAGCCGCTGCTCGAGGTCTCCACGGACAAGGTCGACACCGAGATCCCGGCGCCCACCGCCGGTGTGCTGCTCGAGATCACCGTCGGCGAGGACGAGACCGCCGAGGTCGGCGCCAAGCTGGCCGTCATCGGCGCTCCTGGTGCCGCTCCGGCCGCCGCCGCGCCCGCGGCCCCGGCCGCTCCGGCTCCGGCCCCCGCCGCCCCGGCTCCCGCCCCGGCCGCCCCTCCGGCTCCGGCCCCCGCTGCTCCGGCGGCTCCCCCGGCGCCCGCCCCGGCTCCGGCCCAGGCCGCGGCTCCGGCTCCCGCGCCGGCCGCTCCGGCTCCCGCACCGGCTCCGGTCACCCCGGCTCCGGCCGCTCCGGCCGCCGCCAAGGCGACCGACGAGGGCGCGTACGTGACCCCGCTGGTGCGCAAGCTCGCCGCCGAGAACGGCGTCGACCTGTCCACCGTCAAGGGCACCGGCGTCGGCGGCCGCATCCGCAAGCAGGACGTCACCGCCGCCGCCGAGGCAGCCAAGGCCGCCGCTCCGGCTCCGGCCGCTGCCGCCCCGGCCGCCGGTGCGCAGAAGAAGGCCCCCGTCCTGGAGGCCTCCCCGCTGCGCGGCCAGACCATCAAGATGCCGCGGATCCGCAAGGTCATCGGCGACAACATGGTCAAGGCCCTGCACGAGCAGGCCCAGCTGTCCTCGGTCGTCGAGGTCGACGTGACCCGCCTGATGAAGCTGCGCGGCAGGGCGAAGGACTCCTTCGCCGCCCGCGAGGGCGTGAAGCTCTCCCCGATGCCGTTCTTCGTGAAGGCGGCGGCCCAGGCGCTGAAGGCCCACCCGGCCATCAACGCCCGGATCAACGTGGACGAGGGCACCATCACGTACTTCGACACGGAGAACGTCGGCATCGCCGTGGACTCCGAGAAGGGCCTGATGACCCCGGTCATCAAGAACGCGGGCGACCTGAACATCGCCGGCATCGCCAAGGCCACCGCCGACCTGGCGGGCAAGGTCCGGGCCAACAAGATCACCCCGGACGAGCTCTCCGGCGCGACCTTCACCATCAGCAACACCGGCTCGCGCGGCGCGCTCTTCGACACGATCATCGTGCCGCCGAACCAGGTCGCGATCCTCGGCATCGGCGCCACGGTCAAGCGCCCCGCCGTCATCGAGACGGAGGAGGGCACGGTCATCGGCGTCCGCGACATGACCTACCTGACCCTCTCCTACGACCACCGCCTGGTGGACGGCGCCGACGCCGCCCGCTACCTGACGGCGGTCAAGGCGATCCTGGAGGCGGGCGAGTTCGAGGTGGAGCTCGGCCTGTAGGTCTTCGGTACGACTGCCGGTGCGTCTGTCAGTACGGTGCCCCGCCCGGGACTCTCCGGGCGGGGCACCGTCTTTTCTGGGGGCGCGGGGCTGTGTCACTATGCGGCTCCGCCGCGTGGGCGCGACCAGCCACGAACCACCGGCAGCCTGCGAACAACCAGCAGCGCCACGGCGCCACCCAGTGAAGCGCCACCGCGTGTAAGTCTCGTCTCACCTGCGCATAAGCGCCCCCGCGCGCCCTCCCAGCGGAGCGAACCGGCCTTATTGTCTAGAGGTCAAACGCCTTAAGGAGTCTTCATGACCGCGCCCGTCGTCCACTCGCTGCGCGAACAGATCCGCGAGCACATCGTGGAGGGGATCGTGAGCGGTCGCTGGAAGCCGGGTGAGCGGATCGTCGAGCGGCGGATCGCGACGGAGCTCGAGGTCAGCCAGACCCCCGTCCGGGAGGCCCTGCGGGAGCTGGAGTCGCTCCGTCTGATCGAGTCGGCGCCGAACAAGGGCGTACGGGTCCGGAACCTGACGGCGGCGGACCTGGAGGAGAGCTACCCCGTACGGGCCGGTCTGGAGGCCATCGCGGCGGAGCTCGCGGCGGAGAGGCTGGGCGAGGACTGCTCGGCGCTGGAGCCGCATGTCGCCGCGCTGTACGAGGCGGACCGCGCGTCGGACGGCACGGGTCAGGTGCGCCACACGGTCGGCTTCCACCGTGAGCTGGTGCGGGCCGCGGGCAACTCCGTCCTCCTGCACACCTGGGAGGGGCTGGGGATCGAGGTGTTCACGGCGCTGTCCATCCGCTGGCTGGGCACGGTGCAGCAGTCGTACGCCGAGGAGCACGAGGAGCTGGTGGCCGCGTTCCGCCGGCGCGACCCGAGGATCGCCGAGATAGTGAAGGCCCACGTGCTGGGCTGCGCACCCCGCGCGTAGGGCCCCGGCGCCTCGAGCGCTTTCTGGAGCGCCGGGACCTGCGCGGCTTTCAGGGCCGCTGGTAACGGCCCGGTTTTTTAGGGGCGCGGGGCTGTATCGATATGCGGCTCCGCCGCGTGGGCGCGACAAGCCACACCCAACCCCGCACCAACCCACCCCAAGCACCCCCACCCCTTCGCTCCCCCGCCTTCCTCCCCACACCAGAGCACACCCCCGCTCAAACGCACTCCCACCTGCGAAAACTCCCGCAACCCCACGACACCCGGTGCCGCCACCGAAGGCACGCCGTGCCGACTTTCTCGTGATCAAGAGGTTTTGCCTCTCAACCCTTTGATCGATCATCGATCAGCGAGTTACAGTCACCGACGGGCTCCCACCAGAGCCCTCGCCCTGTCCTGCCAAGACAAAGGGCACCCCCAACACCCCTTGCCGACGAGGGAACCCCCCTCCGCATCCGGAAGGCGGCGCAATGACCGACCCCACCGCAATCCAGCCGAGCGAGCTCGACCAGCTCCCGGACCGCGACCCCGAGGAGACCGCCGAGTGGCAGGCCTCGCTGGACGCCGTCACCAAGGCAGCCGGGCCGCACCGCGCCGCATACCTGATGCGGCGCACGCTGGAGCGCGCCGAGGCGGGCGGGCTCGCGCTGCCCAAGCTCCTCGAGACCGACTACGTCAACACCATCCCCACCGCCGCCGAGCCCGCCGTGCCCGGTGACGAGGAGATGGAACGCCGTATCACCGCGTGGAACCGCTGGAACGCGGCCGCCATGGTGAGCCGCGGCTCGAAACACGGCGTCGGCGGCCACATCGCCACCTTCGCCTCCGCGGCCTGGCTCTACGAGACCGGCTTCAACCACTTCTTCCACGGCAAGGAGGCGGACGGCTCCGGCGACCAGCTCTACATCCAGGGCCACGCCTCCCCCGGCATCTACGCCCGCGCCTTCCTCGACGGCCGCCTGACCGAGCAGCACCTCGACAACTTCCGTCAGGAGGCCGGCGGCAACGGACTCCCGTCGTACCCGCACCCGCGGCGCCTCCCCTGGCTGTGGGAGTTCCCGACGGTGTCGATGGGCCTCGGCCCGCTCTCCGCGATCTACCAGGCGCGCTTCAACCGCTACCTCACCCACCGCGGGATCAAGGACGTCTCGGCGTCCCACGTGTGGGCGTTCCTCGGCGACGGCGAGATGGACGAGCCCGAGTCGACGGCCGCACTCGCGCTCGCCTCCCGCGAGGGCCTGGACAACCTGACCTTCGTCATCAACTGCAACCTGCAGCGCCTCGACGGTCCGGTCCGCGCCAACTTCAAGATCGTGCAGGAGCTGGAGGCCCAGTTCCGCGGCGCCGGCTGGAACGTCGTCAAGACGCTGTGGGGCACCGCCTGGGACGAGCTGTTCCAGCTCGACACCACCGGCGCGCTCGTACGCCGCCTGCGCGAGGTTCCGGACGCGCAGGTGCAGACGTACCAGACCCGCGACGCCGCCTACATCCGCGAGGACTTCTTCGGCAAGGACCCCGCGCTCGCCGAGATGGCCAAGCTGCTGTCCGACGACAAGATCCTCGAGTGTTTCCACCTCTCCCGCGGTGGTCACGAGGCGCGCAAGGTGTACGCCGCGTACAAGGCCGCCGTGGAGCACAAGGGTGCCCCGACCGTGATCCTCGCCCAGACCGTCAAGGGCTTCACCCTCGGCGAGGGCTTCGCGTCGAAGAACGCCAACCACCAGATGAAGAAGCTGACGGTGGACGAGTTCAAGTCGATGCGCGACCTGCTGGAGCTGCCGATCTCCGACGAGCGGTTCGTCGACGGGGTCGTGCCGTACGCCCACCCGGGCGCCGACTCCCCCGAGGTCCGCTACCTCCAGGAGCGCCGCGCGGCCCTGGGCGGCCCCGCCCCGGCGCGTCGTACGCACGCGATCGCCCCGCTGCCGGCGCCCGCCGAGAAGGCGTTCGCGTCCTTCGACAAGGGCTCGGGCTCGCAGAACGTGGCGACGACCATGGCCTTCGTCCGCCTCGTCAAGGACCTGGTCCGCGACAAGCAGTCGGGGAAGCGCTGGGTGCCGATCGTCCCCGACGAGGCGCGCACCTTCGGTATGGAGTCGCTCTTCCCGTCCCTCGGCATCTACTCCCCCAAGGGCCAGACGTACGAGCCGGTCGACCGTGACCAGCTGATGTACTACAAGGAGGCCAAGGACGGGCAGATCCTCAACGAGGGGATCACCGAGGCCGGTTCGATGGCCGACTTCATCGCCGCTTCGACGTCGTACGCGACGCACGGCGAGACGATGATCCCGTTCTACATCTTCTACTCGATGTTCGGCTGGCAGCGCACGGCCGACCAGATGTGGCAGCTCGGCGACCAGCTCGGCCGCGGCTTCCTCGTCGGCGCGACGGCCGGCCGTACGACGCTGACGGGTGAGGGCCTGCAGCACGCCGACGGCCACTCGCCGGTGATCGCCGCGACGAACCCGGCGGCGCTGACGTACGACCCGGCGTTCGCGTACGAGATCGCCGTGATCGTGAAGGACGGACTGCGCCGCATGTACGGCGAGGCCGCCCCCGGCGAGGACCAGAACGTCTTCTACTACCTCACCGTCTACAACGAGCCGCTGCCGCAGCCCGCGAAGCCGGCGGTGCCCGCGATCGACGAGGGCATCGTCAAGGGGCTGTACCGCTTCAACACGGCGGAGTCGGCCGGGCTCTCGCCCGTGGCCAACGCCCCGCGCATCCAGCTGCTGGGCTCCGGTACGGCGATCCACTGGGTCCTCGACGCCCAGAAGCTGCTCGCCGAGGAGTGGGGCGTGGCGGCGGACGTGTGGTCGGCGACGTCGTGGACGGAGCTGCGGCGGGACGCGCTGGACGCGGACGCGGCGCTGTTGCGGGGCGAGGAGCGGATGCCGTTCGTGCGCCAGGCGCTGCAGGGTGCCGAGGGTCCGGTGCTGGCGGTCTCCGACTACATGCGGCAGGTTCCCGACCAGATCGCGCAGTGGGTGGAGCAGGACTACTCCTCGCTCGGCGCGGACGGTTTCGGTCTCTCCGACACCCGTGAGGCGGCCCGCCGCCACTTCGGCGTCGACGCCGAGTCGGTGGTCGTCGCGGCCCTCGCCCAGCTCGCCCGGCGCGGCGAGGTCAAGGCGACGGCGGTGAAGGAGGCACGGGAGCGGTACGGGTTGTGAGGTAGCGGCGGGGGCGGCGGGGCGGGTGTTGTCTTCGCCCCCGCCGCCCCTACCCGTCCCTCCCCCACTCTCGGCTCCGCTCGAGCGGGGGGACCCCCATCCGGGGCTCCGCCC